>JAGAZK010000236.1 GCA_017940085.1 Campylobacter sp. | reverse complement strand
CAAAATGAATAAATTTGATTGATAAAAATGAATAAATTTGCGGCAAAAAAGCCGCAAATCTTATAAGCCTCTAATTTTGCAAGCTAATATACAAAGAGCTCCACCGGCGAAACTCCACCAATACGCATATTTTTCAAATATGCCAATGCCAGTATCAAATAATACTGCAGCTAATCCTATGAGCAAAAGAACCAACGAAACAAGCCAAGTCAAGCTTCTAGGTGCATTAGTTCTCATAAGAACTCCTTTTGATAAATTTCAGTTTGACTGATTGTTGATTATAGCCTTATTTTGAATTTCTGTCAAATATATGCCTGATTATATAAATTTAGTAAATTTAAGCCAAAAAAAATTATAATAAAGAATACACAAATTTAAAAGGAGCGTAAAATGGAAAAAAAACTAAAAAAATACAAATCGCAAATTTTGGATTGTATCACTTCAAATTACAAATTTGACGGCTTTTTTCAGACAAAAATAGATTATTTGAGCCTTTATACTTGCGATCAACAAACAAATTTTTTGTATAGTATGTATGAGCCGTCTTTGTGTATAGTTTTGCAAGGCTCAAAAGCTGTAGGATTTGACGATAATCTTTATAGTTATAATCCAAGTAAATTTTTACTCTCTTGTGCGTTTTTGCCGACAACTATCAAAATAGAAGAAGCTTCGCCGCAAAAGCCGTTTTATTCGCTAAAAATCAATCTTAATCTAGAAAAAATCCATGAAATCATTAAAAATGTCGATGATGTCAAATTTGATACTAGAAATTCTCAAGAATCTGGACTATTTTTTGGGGATATGAACGAAGATATTTACGAGCTTTTGCTTAGACTAATCAATTTGTGCGACAAAGATGACAAACAAGCCAAATATCTCTCAGAACTAATACTTCAAGAGCTTTTATATATTCTTGTCTTAGATCCGCAAAGCGGGGCATTTTTGAACAATTTTGCCACAACTGGAACAATCTCAAATAAAATCACAAAAGCAATTGTCGAGATAAAAAGCAATTTTACTGAAAAACTAAACATAAAAGAGCTTGCTGATATGCTAGAAATGAGCGAATCTTCGCTATATCAAGGCTTTAAGGTTGTTACTTCATTTTCGCCTATACAATACCAAAAGAAAATTCGCCTTGAAGAAGCAAAAAATATGCTAAGACTGCAAAAAGCCAAAGTGGCAGATGTGGCATTTGCTGTAGGTTATGAGAGCCAATCACAATTTAGCAGAGAATATACAAGAATGTTTGGAATATCGCCAAAAGCTCATATTTCATATATGCAAACTGCTGAGATTTAATAAATTTGAGTTTAAATTTATTAAATTTAGGCTTGATAATTAAAAGACTTTTTGCTAAATTTGGGCTTAATATTAAAATTTGGCTTAAATTTATTAAATTTGAGCCAAATTTAATCACAAAACATAAATCAAATTTATCTACAAAATACAGCTAAATTTGATTAAATTTATTCTAAAAGGCTTTTTGCTTTTAATGCGATATTTTCGGCTACAAATCCAAAATGCTCAAATAAAATTTTCGCATCTCCGCTTTCTCCAAAACTATTCATCGCCAAAATTTCATCAGCAAATTTATACCACTCCAAACCACTAGCTGCTTCTACAGCTAAAATTTTGCTTTTTGGATCAAATATTTTGTTGATATAATCTTTATCTTGTTCGCAAAGCAAATCAAAACAAGGCGCACTAACTACGCTTGTAGGAATTGAGAGTTTTTCTAAAATCTCAGCTGCTTTTAAACAAGGTTCTACTTCGCTTCCGCTTGCTACTAAAGTGATTTTTGGGTTTTTGCTTTGTTTGATTAAATAAGCTCCGTTTTTTACTTCGCCAAATACAGCTTCGTTTAATGCAGGAAGTTTTTGGCGAGAGCACACAAAAGCACTTGGAGCGTTTAAATTTAGTGCTGTTTGCCAACACAACACATTTTCATTTCCGTCAGCTGGTCTAAATACATAAAAATTTGGCATGGCTCTAAATGTGCTTAGTTGTTCGATTGGCTCGTGAGTAGGTCCGTCTTCGCCCACTCCGATACTATCGTGTGTCCATATAAAAAAGTGTTTGATTTTCATAAGCGCTGCGATTCTTGCACTTGCTTTTAAATAATCACTAAATACGAAAAATGTCGCACTAAAAGGCAAAAAAAGTCCATACCTTGCATAGGCATTGCAAATTGCTGCCATTGCGTGTTCTCTGATACCAAAATGCAAATTTGGACCATAAGGAAAATCTGGTTTTTCTAAAAGCTCCGTTTTATTACTCGGTGCTAAATCTGCAGAACCGCCGATAAATCCAGGCAAAGTAGCACAAATTGCATTTAAAATTTTGTGATTGCTGTCTCTTGTCGCTAAAGACTGGTTTTTTAGATCTGGAAATTTGATTGATTTAAAATCTGGATTTAGCAAATTATTAAGCAAATTTGTTTTATCGCTTTGTTTGAGAATTTGATTCCATTTAGCTTCGCTCAAATCTCCAAGCTCAAGAGCAGATCTAAACTCAAACAAAACATCTTCATCTATAACAAAACTTTTATTTGGATCAAGTCCAGCTGCGATTTTGGCTTCTTTTAAAACCTCATCTCCAAGCGGAGCTCCGTGAGTTTTGTGGCTTCCTTCTAGATTTGCCGCACCTTTGCCAATTGTAGTATTTGCGATAATCAAATAAGGTTTTGTTTTTTCATCTGCTTGAGAAAGTGCAAAATCAATTTCATCAAAATTATGCCCGTCTATTTTGGCCACTTCAAAGCCGACTGCTTCAAATCTGACTTTAATATCTTCGCTCCAAGCAATGTCTGTATCGCCTTCTATCGTGATTTTGTTGCTATCATAGATGATTACTAGATTGTCTAGTTCGTGCTTACCAGCCAATGCACAAGCTTCGTAACTAATGCCTTCTTGCAAATCGCCATCTCCGCATATACAATAAACTTTGTGGTTTATAAGATCGTCTCCAAGCAAATTTGCAGCACTTTTTGCAGCCATCGCAAATCCAACAGCATTTGCCACGCCCTGCCCCAATGGACCAGTAGCAATTTCTACGCCTGGAGTTGTGATTTCTGGGTGTCCAGGTGTGCGTGAGCCAAATTTACGAAAATTTTTCAAATCATCAATATTTAAATCATAGCCACTCAAATACAAATAAGCATACACTAAAGAACTCGCATGACCGCCGCTAAACACAAGCCTATCTCTATTTAGCCAATTTGGATTTTTTGGATTGTGGTTTATGTATTTTGATAATACGACCATTATTTCAGCCAAACCCATAGGAGCACCAGGATGGCCAGAATTAGCATTTTGCACCATATCTGCACACAAAAATCTCAAAGTTTTTGCTTGTTTTTCTAACATCTTATCCTCGTAAATATTGATTTATTAAATTTGAAATTAAATTTTTTAGTGCCGTATTTTCCAAACTAGAAATAATTTTATCTTCCAAATTATCTCTAAATTTGATCGCTTCTTCTATGCCAAGTAAATTTGTAAATGAATTTTTAAACGCATCATTTTGAACTGGTTTGCCAACATCTTCGCTAGTAGAAGTAGCATCTAAAATATCATCATGAATTTGAAAAGCTAGTCCTAAATCTATGCCAGTGAAGTAAATTTGATCGCACGACTCTTCACCGCACCCTGCTATAACTGCACCCATTTGCATACTTGCAGCGATTAGAGCTCCAGTTTTTTTAGTGTGCAAAAATATCAAATCATCTAAATTTAATTTTTTATTCTCAAAATGACAATCTATAGCTTGACCGATTATCATTCCGTAAATTCCGCCATTTTTAGATAAAATTTCAACACATTTAATTATATTTTTTGGGTCTAAATTTGCTTGTGATAGCATATAAAAAGCATGTGTATTTAGAGCGTCTCCTACTAAAACTGCTGTTGTTTCGTCAAATTTTTTATGAATAGTTTGCACACCTCTTCTAAAATCTGCATTATCCATTGTCGGCAAGTCATCGTGTATTAGCGAATATGTGTGCAAAAGCTCCACGCCCATAGCTACGCTATAAGCATTTTTGACCAAATTTAAATCTTTGCTTAAAGCTTCAACAACCCCAAGTAATAATTTGGCTCTAAAATGCTTCCCCCCAGCATTTAAAATCCAAACCAAACTTTCATTAAAATGTGGGTGAAAACTATCTACCTGCGGTAAATTTGCTTTAAAAAAATCATCAAAACTCATCTTCTAAGTCTTATGTGGAATTGAAAATCATCCCTACTGACTAGCACATGATTTAATTGATAATTATTTAATAAATGATGCAAATCTGCTTTAGTTTCCGTGTCATGGCGTCCGACTTTCATAATCTTATCGCCTACTTTAAATCCTGCTTTATCCACAGGCGAGCCAAAACGAATCGAAGTTATGGTTAGAGTGCCATCTACGCTAAATCCATAGCTATCAAACAATGCATCAAACGGATTTTGTTTTGGTTTTTTGACTACTTTTTTCTTAGCAGGTGCTTGTTTTTTAGTAGCGTTTGCTTCTGTTTTGTTAGCTTCAGCGGTAGCGTTTTTGTCGCTCATCGCCACTTGTTGTGGTGCCATTTTGATTACAATTGATTTAGCTTGTCCGTTTCGCATAATCTCAAAATTTAAAGTAGAATTATAATCAGCAAAAAGCACAGCTTCGTTGAGTTCATTGATAAATCTTGGGATTTTGCCATTTACACTAATAATTCTATCGCCTTCTTGCAAAGCAGCTCCAGGTCCTAATGGATACACACTTCTAACACTAAATGTGCCGTTCATATCATCAAAATTTACGCCTATATCTCCATAATATACATTTTTGTGTGCTATAAAATTTCTAAGATAACGATTTCCGATAAAATTATCTCCACCTATGGCAATACCAAGCATTTGACAACAATCATTAAGCAAAAGACCAGTCTTATTTGCTTCAAAATTTATTTTGTCAAATTCTCCAAGAGTTTTAGCATAAGATCTAATTCTTCCAATTTGAGTTGTGTTTTGTTCTAAAACATTTACCCAAGTGCAGTTTTTGAGATCTGTTTCGTCATAAAGATGGGGTGCGACTTCGGTTGTTTCTGTAGATATTAGATATAGCTTTAAATATGGATCGTATTTGATAAACTCGCCTGGTTTTAAAGTATTATTAGACTCATGAATAACAGCAGCTAGGTGCCTTGTCAAAGCAACAGCTCTTAAGCCATTGTATGTAAATTCCGAAGCCATATTTCTTTGATAACATGCATCTAAATCCAATTCTGTCGGTCTTGGTTCGGCAAATAAACCACTAGCCAACAAAACAGCTACAATCAGATATTTCTTCATCAAAAACCTCCCAAGTTAAACATCGCAGCGGCTGTATTTTTTTTGTCTTCATAAGCTAGTTTTATCGCATCATTTACAGCACTAATCAATAAAATTTGCAAACTTTGCTTATCTTCAAAAAGTTCGTCTGCTATCGTAATATCAATGATTTCAAAATTGCCATTGATACTTGCACTTACTAATCCACCACCAGATTTTGCAGTAAATTCTCTTTTTGCTGCGTCATTTTCAAAATTTTGTATTTTTTCTTTAGCATTTTGAAGCAATTCATTCATTTTAGAAAAATCAATATCATTAAACACGATTAGCCTTTAATATTGCGTTTTAAACCAGTAGATTTTATCAAAATGCGTATTAAATTTAGCTTTTTATTTAAATTTGGCAAATTTTCATTAAATTTGATATTAAATTTAATCAAATTTACTTCCATTTTATCAAATCCAAATTTATTTGTTCTATGT
>JAGAZK010000021.1 GCA_017940085.1 Campylobacter sp. | reverse complement strand
TCTATTTGAGTAAATTCTGGCTGACGATCTGCTCTTAGATCTTCGTCTCTAAAACACCTTGCGATTTGGAAATATTTATCAAATCCGCTACACATCAAAAGCTGTTTAAAAAGCTGTGGGCTTTGTGGGAGAGCATAAAAACTACCATTATGAACCCTACTTGGCACCAAATAATCTCTTGCACCCTCAGGTGTGGCTCTTGTAAGAATCGGGGTTTCTACTTCCAAAAAGCCCATTTTATCGAGTGAGTTTCTAGTAGCCATTGTGATTTTGGATCTTAAATTAAATCTTTCAAAACTTTCTTTTGTCCTAAGATCTAAAAATCTATATTTTAATCTCACATCTTCGCCGACACTGCTATCACCTATCACAAAAGGCAAAGCCGCACTTTCGTTTTCTATAATTAGCTCATCAACTACAACTTCAATTTCGCCAGTTTTGAGCTTAGGATTAGTTAGTCCTTCGCCCCTAGCTCTAATTTTGCCTTTGGCTCTTAAAACATATTCATCTCTAACTTTTGAGCCGATTTCGTGAGCTTTAACACTATCTTTTGGATCGCAAACAAGCTGAATAAGTCCGCTTCTATCTCTTAAATCTATAAAAACAACGCCACCATGATCTCTGTAAGAATTCGCCCAACCACAAAGCCAAACTTCTTTGCCAATATCGCTTACACCAAGATCAGTGCAATAATGACTACGCATATTTTTCCTTTCAAAATAAAAATTAAGATTATAATATAAATTAGCTAAATTTAGTATCAAGCCAAATTTAATGCCAAATTTAATTAAATTTAATCAATAAATTTATTTTCTAGCTTTTTTGACAAGATCTGCTATCATAAAAGCAAGTTCTAGTGCTTGATCTGCGTTTAAGCGTGGATCGCATTGGGTTTCGTAGCGATCTTTGAGATCAAATTCTGTGAGTTTAAACGACCCACCAGTGCATTCTGTAACATCTTGACCAGTCATTTCTAAATGAACTCCACCAGCAATTGTCCCACAAGACTGGTGAATCTCAAAAAAGCTTTTTACTTCTTGCATGATTTTATCAAATTCTCTAGTTTTAAATCCTGTGCTTGTTTTAACGGTATTTCCGTGCATAGGATCTATGCTCCAAAGCAAATTTAGACCTTCTTTTTTGGCTGTATTTAATAAATTTGGCAAAACGCTCTGTATTTTATCAGCACCCATTCTAATGATGATATTTAGACGACCTGCTTCATTTTGTGGATTTAGTTTGTTGGCTAAATTTATTATATCTTGTGGCTGTGCGTTTGGACCAATTTTGCAACCAATTGGGTTTTTGATACCACTTAGAAAATGCACATGAGCGTCATTTTCTCCACGAGTTCTCTCGCCTATCCAAAGCATATGAGCCGAACAATCATACCACTCTCCACTTAAACTATCAATTCTTGTAAGAGCTTCTTCATAAGGCAAAAGCAATGCTTCATGCGAAGTGTAAAGCTTGGTTGAATTTAGCTCTGGAGTATTTTGTGTAGTGATACCGCAAGCTTCCATAAATTTAAGTGTTTGGGTCAAATTTGATGCTAATTCTTCAAATTTACCCTCAAATTCTGTCTTTTTCAAAAATCCCAAATTCCAACGATGAACTTCATGCAAATTTGCCAAACCACCATTTGAAAAAGCTCTGAGTAAATTTAGCGTAGAAGCTGATTGATAATACGCATCTATCATTCTTTTTGGATCTGGCACCCTAGCGGATTCATTAAATTCAAAATTATTTATTATATCACCACGATAACTAGGCAATTTCACGCCGTTTTGCTCTTCAAAATCGCTAGATCTTGGCTTAGCAAATTGCCCTGCTACTCGCCCTACTTTTACTACAGGACAACCACCTGCAAATGTCAAAACTATCGCCATTTGCAAAAGCACCTTAAACATATCTCTAATGCCATTTGCACTAAAATTATCAAAACTCTCAGCGCAATCTCCGCCTTGCAACAAAAAACTTTTGCCCAAAGTCGCTTGGGCGAGTTCTGCTTTTAGAGCTCTTGCTTCACCAGCAAATACAAGCGGTGGTAAATTTGAAAGCTTATTTTCTACTTCTTTTAAAGCCGTTTGATCTGGGTAGATTGGTTGTTGTAAAATATTATAATTTCGCCACGAATTTTTATCCCACTGCATATAAAATCCTTAAATTTAAAATGCGTGATTATAGCCAAAAAGACTAAATTTAGCCTTATCTACGGCGAAACAATTTAAGCACAAATGAAATTACAAAAAGCACTATAAATACGATAAATAAGACTTTTGCTATCCAAGCACTAGTTCCTGCGATCCCGCCAAAGCCCAAAAGTCCAGCAATAATCGCAATAATCAAAAAAATAACTGCATATCCAAGCATTTAAAATCCTTTATTCAAACAAATCTTTGTGATGTTTTTTGAGATATTCGATTACTTCAATTATCTCATCAACACCTTCGGAAGTCGAATTTTCTAGTATTTCATCAATATTTTCTACATAAATATCACAAGCTTTGGCTAAATTTGATTTTTTGACCCCTGCATAAAATAAAGTCGCTTGAAGCATCAAATCAAGCTCATAACTAAGATCTTCTAAAGTGATTTCATTATTCATTTTTGTCCTTTGTTTTTTTGTCTATTAATTCTACAATTTGGGCTTTGATTAAAGAATAATTAAAGCCGTCTTTAAAATTGGTAAAAAATCCACCGCTCGCATTTATATGACCGCCGCCACCGACTAAATTCTTTGCCATTTGGCTGACATCTACTTTGCCATTGGCTCTAAAACTTAGAGTTTTTTTGCTCGTAACATCAATAAAAAAGTCAAAATCAGGATTTGCAAGTAAAAAATCATTGCCTATAACCGAAGTGCTTCCGATATTGTGAGTCAAAATACCTTTAAAATCGCCATAAAATATACTAAATTTGTCTTTATTGGCACTCAAAAGAGCTACTAAATAAGCTGAAATTAAATTGCTCAAAGTATCATCTTGAGCGGATTTGAAAAAATCTTTTTTGATATTATGAATAGCATTATCAAGTGCGATGTGAGCATTATTCGCACCTATAAATTCACTAAATTTACTCATCAAATAAAACAAATATTTTATATGCTCATCTTCAAACATTACTTTATTGATTTCTTTAGCTGCAGCAATTGCATTCATACAAACCTTGCCAAGCTCAAAATAATCATCATCTTTTAGCCAAATATCCACAGCATTTACGACTTTGGCAAATTTAGATATTTGCTCATTTTGGCCATAAATTGAGCTAAAAAAATCATAAACTATCTTAGTAGCACACCTAGAGCTATCCAAAAAATACCAAGCAAATTTATTCATACACTCAAGTCCGCTTTGGTGGTGATCTAATAAAATTAATTTGATTTGCTTGTCTTTTATTAAATTTTCATAAATTTGGCATTGATTTGGAGTTAAATTTAAATCCGTAATCAAAACGACAGCTTCATCATAGCCGATAAATTCTAAAATTTGATTAAATTTTTCATCGATTTCTTTGCCATAATTTGAATTATAAAATTTGACATTTTTTAAATAAAAATTTGTGATAAATTGACAAGCATATCCGTCAAGATCAGTATGGCTAAGATGAATTATTTTCATTTTTGTCCTTAGAGTTCTGGAATATCAATAATGCCTAGTGTTTCAAATGAAGCATCTTTGGCGATTTCTGCGAAACTTAGCACTACAATGCCAAGTGCGAAGTTTTGACAAACATCTGAGATAAACTTACGAATGCTAGGATCTACGCAAACTACCATATCGCCGTCTGTTTCGGAAATAGATCTAGCTTCTCTTTGTTTTTTGAGTGCGCTAACAATAGCTGAAGTTTGTGCGACATTGATCAAAAGACGATATTTGCCGTCTTTGTAACTAACAGCTTCTGTGAGTTTTTGTTGGGCTGCACTATCTAGGATATAAAATTTAAGCTGACCTTTATCATCACTATACATAGCTGTGATTACGCGTGAAAGTGCGGCTCTGACATGCTCAGTTATCATATCTACATCTTTGCTAATCTCTGCTACTTCTGAAACAGCATCTAAAATAGTAAGCATATCTTTGATAGGAATATTGTCTTTTAAAAGTGCTTTTAAGACTTTTTGAATAAGTCCGACATTTGCTATTCTTAGTGTTTCTTCGACTACGACAGGATATTCGGATTTGAGTTTGTCAAGCAAATTTTGAACTTCTTGTTTGGTTAAAAGCTCACTTGCATTTTGTTTGACAAGCTCACTCATATGAGTTGAAATTACTCCTGCTGGCTCTACTACTGTATAACCAGCCAAAATAGCATCTTCTTTGGCGTTTTGATCTATCCACAAAGCATCTAGCCCAAAAGCTGGCTCTTTTGTAGGAATCCCATCAATTCCCTCACTCACATAACCGCTATCCATAGCAAGAAATTTATCAGTATATATATTGCCAAAGCCTATTGTTACGCCTTTGAGTTTAAATTTATAATCATTTGGCAAGAGCGTAAGATCATCTCTAATTCTAATTTTTGGCATCAAAAATCCCAAAGATTTAGCTATATCTCTTCTCATAGCACGAATTCTCTCGATTAATTCACTATCAGCCAGTTTCAAAAGCCCATAACCCAAATCTAATTCTAAAATTTCCATTTTTAAAATATCATCAATTTTGGCTTGTTCTTCTTTTGCGATTTCTGCATCTGATTTTTTTGGTCTAGTAGCTGGAGCAGCACCAGCTTGGGTGCTTTGGGCTTGTGGAGACAAATCATCGGCAGATTTTATAGAAATTTTGCCATCTTTTATGTTTTGTATTACAAATGCCAATACAAAAAATACTAAAGCAAAAAATCCTAAAGCTAAACGCGGAAAACCCGGAAGAAAAACTAAAATAAATGCTATCAGAGATACCATATAAAGCACTTTATAATCGCTAAATAGCTGATTTACCGCACCTTCTGCGAAATCATCGCTATCTTTGCTAGAGCGAGTTATAATGATAGCCGTAGCAGTAGAAACGACAAGGCTAGGAAGCTGACTAACTAAGCCATCTCCGATAGTCAAAATAGTAAAAGTTCGTGCAGATTCTGCCATTTCCATATCGTATTGAAAAACACCTATTAAAAATCCACCGATAATATTTACAATCGTGATGATAATCCCAGCAATCGCATCGCCTTTGATAAATTTACTCGATCCGTCCATTGCTCCATAAAAATTTGCTTCAGCAATGATTTCTTGACGCCTAGCTCTTGCTGTTGGCTCATCTATCAAACCTGCATTTAAATCCGCATCTATTGCCATTTGTTTTCCAGGCATTGAATCTAGGGTAAATCTAGCTTGAACTTCAGAAACTCTGGTTGAGCCTTTGGTAACGACCATAAAATTTATAAGCACCAAAATACAAAAAACAATCACACCAACTACCATATTTCCGCCGACAACAAAATTGCCAAAAGCTCTAATTAACTCACTGACGGCTTTTTCTCCTTCATAACCATGTAAAAGAATTTGCTTTGTCGTAGCAATATTTAGAGCAAGTCTAAACATAGTAACAAGCAAAACTACAGTAGGAAATGTGCTTAAATCAGTTGGTTTTGGGATATAAATTGCGGTTAAAATTACTAAAATTGAGATTAAAATCGAAATTACTAAAACAAAATCTAAAGCAAAAACAGGCAAAGGCGTAACTATAATCACCAGCATCACACAAAGACCCACAACCATTGTAAGTCGTTTGCTTTTGGTAGCAGATCCGATAATAGGCGTTAAAAATGGAACCACAAGCTCCAAAATATTTCGTCTTTTTGCCACGATTTATCTCTTTATAATGTCTGCTAGAGTTATAGTGTCTAAAAAATCATCTACTTTGTATTGGATTGCATGAAACATAGGCCAAATTTTACAAGTATCACTTCTAAGACTTGGGCAATCTGCTTTGTCATTACTGCATTCAAATACGGAAATTCGCTTTTTTTCCGCACTTTCTAATATTTTTTTAATACTTATTGATTTTGGATTTGTGGCTAGTATAAAACCGCCATTTGCACCCTTAAAAGATGTCAAAATACCGTCTCTTGCCAAATTTTGCAAAATTTTTGCCAAAAAGCTTTTGGAAATATTTAGCTCACTAGACATTACTTCTACATCTTTTGGAGTTTGGCTTTGTGATAATAAAATCATTGATAAAAGTGCGTATTCGCTTGCTTTTGTAAATAACATAAATTGCCTTGTTTGTGCTGAAATTTTTCGCCATTGTATCAAAAATAAACTAAAATTTGATTTAGGACTTTTTTGGTCTATTTATAAATTAAGCTATATTTTTGATTTGATTAGATATAATCCACTTCCAATTTTCACCAATCAGGAGGTCAAAATGGCTTTGGATTCGGCAAAAAAATCACAAATTATTGCT
>JAGAZK010000235.1 GCA_017940085.1 Campylobacter sp. | reverse complement strand
AATACAAATGATTACAGAGATTTAGGAACTCACATAAATTCGCTCGGCGATCTTGTAACTCATAGCGATTTAAACTATTTTATAAATTTGATTACTATGCCATTTACTGCTGAAACAAATATCATAACAAATAAGAAAAAAGGATTTTACGGCGTTTTATCACTACTTGAACAAAACGGCGTAACTACTATTAAGCAAAGCCCTTTTTTGGTTGCAAAAAGCGGAAAAGAAGTTTATTTTAGTTCTGTTGAAAATATTCCTTATCTTCGCAATACTTCGTCTTACTCGAATAACGGCACTACAACGCAAACAACTTACGATTATAAAGATGTCGGACTTAAAATCAAAATTCGCCCTGTTGTTTTAGAAAATATGGTTGATTTTGATTTGGATTTGGTCGTTGAAGATATTATTGATAATAGCTCTTTAACACCCCGCACAAGCAAAAAGGAGCTAAAATCAAATTATAGCTTAAAGCGCGGCGAGATTTTGGTTTTAAGCGGTATAAATAAAAATGTCGAGTATTCAAAGCGTAATGGCATACCGCTTTTAAAAGATATACCTATTTTGAAATATTTGTTTTCGATCGAGCAAGATTATAAAAGCACAAATATTATAACTTTGACAATAGAAGTAAATTAAGATGATAATCGTGAATTTATATGTTTGTTTTCCTTTGTTCGGCGTTTCTTTGAGCGACTGCGAGCCTGTGAGTGGGAGCGAAAAGAACGCCCCTTGTCAATTTAATAAAAAACTCTCACTATTAAATAAAGCTTAAAATATGAGTTACGGATTAAGTGAATTTGATTTAAATTTTGTCAAAGAAAAAATTGCTAGACAAAGAAATTTTTTGCTTAACAATACTTTTATAAACTCTTTCGGCGAAGAAAAAACACTTTTAAGTGTTTCGAAGTCTGCAAATTTTAGCGGTTCGTATTACGCCGAAGTTGCAAATCGCACAAATACAATTCATAGCTTAATGGTTAAAAACGCTCTTGTGCCTGTGTTTTTGACAATCACTTTAAATGGCTGTTTTAGAAAAGCATTAGTTGGCAATTTTAGCACTTTTACTACAAAAGATATAAAATCTCTGCCTATCGAACAAAAGGCGAAATTAAATTCTAATGAGTGTTTTAAAATACGAGATTTAGTAAATGTGCTAAATTATAATTTTGACAAATTTAATAAACGATTTCGTAAAATTTATCCAAATGAAAAAATGCAATATATACGCACTTTTGAACCGCATAAAAAAGATGGCGTTCCTCATATTCACGCCTTAATTTATGTTCCAAAACATACAATTCCTTATTTATTACAGGCTTATAAAGATATTTTCTATGCTTCGCAAAATTTGCGAAATGATAGACTTTCAAACGAACAACGCAAAAATGGCGAAATTAACGGCTTCCAAACAACGCTTAAAAATGCAACTGGTTATGTTATGAAATACATTACAAAAACTTTTATAAACTACAATGAAACCGATGAAATAAACGAAGTTCAAGCGTGGTTTATAAAGCATAAAATTAGGCGTTTTCTAAGCTCTCGCACTCCGATTCCGCTTTGGGTTTATCGTAAAATCAATTTTATAAAAGGATTGCGAGATTTTGCAAATTTAAATATTTTAACTGATATTGATGATACTTTAATCGAGTGGGATTATAAAAGTCAATCGATTTTTATTTCAATTCCATATACTAGCGAAGAACTCATTTATGAAAATGGTCATTTGCTTTATTATGTCTGTGGCATATTAAAACACGAATATCAAAAATCAACTTTTAGTGTCAAGGAAAATTTAAAAATCAATTCAGCTGAATTTGAAAATATTAAAAATGCTAATTCTGATAAAATTATTCGATACAATCCACGCAAAATTTTTAGAAAATCTTGGGAAAATATGAGCGATGAGCTTTTAAAACGCTATTACAGAGATAATAAATATGAAATTAGTGATTATTGCTTTGATTTTATTGATTTTGCAAAATTAGAAAATGAAATGATTGAACGCGGATTTTTGCAAAGATTTAAAAATCATATTGAGCCTTTTAAAGATGATTTTGAACTTTTGCAAAACGAATTTGCTAATCGTGGTTTGATACCTTTTCCATTTTAAGGTAAATTTATGAAGTTTAAATATTTTGCTGATATGTTTTTAAAAATCGGATCTAATGAGTGGAAAAAATCTACTTATTCAAAGTATTCAATCATCGTAAATCATAAGTTAAATTTTCTTTTCGATAGAGATATAAAAAGCATTAAAGCTAGTGAATTGCGTTTGTGGTTTTCGCAAAATAGCAAGATTTTAAGCGGCAAGACTTTGAGAGATTACAGAAGCTGTTTAAATCAAATCTTTTT
>JAGAZK010000234.1 GCA_017940085.1 Campylobacter sp. | reverse complement strand
TCCCAATGGTCATAAATATAGTATAACTTACCACGATAAGTATCAGGTGGCATACTGTCATTCAATACATCATTTGCTAATTGTGCCCCAGCAGTTCCATATATCCAAGTTCTCGGGTCTGTCGCAATATTTCCAATCCTATACGCACTATCCCAAACCATACTTTGTGGTTGGTTTTTTAGAATTTGTGGTTTTGTGATTTGTTGTTTGGCATTGTTTGCAAATATGAAATATTGTTCTGTTAAACTGCCTTGTTTTCCTACTTGTTGCCATACTGGCGAACCACTTATGTCTTTTTGTAATAATTTATTCATTTAGACTTCTTTTTATAAAAAATACCGTATAAACAAAAACTTGCAAATACAAAAAATAATGCAAAAAATAGAAATTTTTCAAAATCAGTTGAAAAATAATGCTTAAATCCACGATATGAAATATAATTAAATTTTAAAAAACTAAAAGCGTAAATGTATAAAAATATAGATATAAAGATTAAAAAAATTTTAGCTCTCATTTGTTGTTTCTCAATCTTTTTCTTTATTTTTTTTAAATTTGATATTTTTCAAATTTAATTTATTTTTTGCTTTATCAAATTTGACTTTTTCACCTTTTAGTTTTTTGGATTGTTTTTTAGTTTTTGGAGAAATAAAATTAAAATTTTTGTTGTTAAATTGTCGTTTTGATTTGTAAAAAATACCCAAACATATAAAAAGAAAACCAACACTAAAATAAAATGCAGATAGTTCATCAGACGGCTCACGCCAACCGCTCATTTTTGTATGAGTTTTAAAACCAAGTGATGAAAATATTCCAAGTATAATCAATATAAATCCACCAAATATCATTTGAAATTTCATGTCAAAACCTACTTGTTTTTATTTTGTTCTATTTCAATCAATTTTGGCAAAACATAGTTTTCATTTATCTTATCCATAATAGAAAAAATGCCACCAATATCTGTACTTGGAAACGGAATGCTGTCATTTAATACATCATTTGCTATCTCCACCCCAGCAGTTCCATATATCCAAGTTCTCGGGTCTGTCGCAATATTTCCAATCCTATACGCACTATCCCAAACCATACTTTGCGACCCATTTTTTAGAATTTGTGGTTTTGTGATTTGCTGTTTGGCGTTATTTGCAAATACGAAGTATTGCTCTGTCAAACTACCTTGTTTGCCGATTTGTTGCCATACTGGCGAACCGCTTATATCGGTTACGCCATTCATAGCATATCTAGTTCCATTTGGACTTATTGCAGTTCCTGTGGCAGTGTCAAATTTATAACCTTTCGGCAAATTATCTGTTATTTTAGTTAAAGCATTTGCTTCTATATTTTTCCCAACATACGAAACGCCCTTATATGCTACGCCACCTGCTGTGCCTATTGCTAGTGGTGCCACGCCACCTAAAAATTCTCCATAATGTTGCGAAGCACTAGCATAATCTCCTAGAAAATTATCTAACTGAGCCATTTCGTATGTTTGCCTTAGGTTTTGACCGCTTTGATACCAGCTAAAAGGATTAAAGATATTTGTGAGTATTTCCCAGCTTGTATTTAGCGGATGGCTTACAAAAGCATTTCCGAGTTGTTGATAAGGAGTAGCTATGCCATTAGCGAAATTTGAGTTATTTTGCGGATTTTGTGTATTTATTTTGAGATAATCATTGTAAAAACTTTCATATTCATTAAAGCCGATTAAATTTGAATATCTATCGTCGTATTGAGATTTTTTAGCCCACAATACTCCACTAAATTCGCCGTTTTCCATAAAATCTACTTCGCTATAATCTATCTTGCTTTTTACAAAATCCATAGCGTTTGTGAATTTATTATATTCGTCTAAATTTAGATTGTCTTCATACATTTCGTTTGCACTTTTATCAGTTAAGGCGTATGAAGCTTTGGCTATAAATTTGATAGCTTCGTCTAGTGGCATACCTGTTTGGTTAGAATACTCTTGTGCTAATTCTTTTATTCTATCCATTTGTGCTTTGTGCATTTGCCTATTATTAAGCTCAGAGCTGATTGATAATTCGCTAGCTAAATTTGCACCATTTTGTCCATCAAGCAATGCTCCAAAGAATATTCCAGATAAATTTGAAGCCAAAAGTTGGGATTTGTCACTCCAATCTGAGCTAATTGGACGCATTAATTCGACTCCAGCTGAGCTTAAAGCCCCTGTGGTGAAGCTATCTCCACGCAAATAAGCTCCAAATCCGCCAACTAAGCCGTGCAATGAAGCTTTTGTAAGGTCTCCGTCTTCCAAACCCCAACCCATAGAAATATTGCCAACTTGATTAAAAGCAAAATTTGTCAAAGATGAATTGATGTTTGAGCTAAGAGTATCTCTAAAAGATGAGCCGTTTATCGTGCTAGAAATAGCACTATTTGCTATGGTTTGCAAAGCGTGATTTGAGACCGCTTGCAAAGTAGAATTAGAAATATAGCTAGTGGCATAAGTAGAAGCTGGGTTTGAGATTTGGGTTAGAGCCGAGATAGCCGCAGTTTGAGCTAAAGCTTGGACATCAAATTTAACCTTACCGCCTGATACGGCGTAATTTGCTGTTTGAATAGCGAGTGCGTTTATAAGAGCTTGTGTTACGGCTTGGGTTATAGCTGAAGTGGCTGCTGCGGTGGCTGTAGCAGTAGCGGTCGCTGTGGCTCCTGTAGTGGCAGCACCTGCTGCGGCTGAGCCAGTCCCAGCTGTGCAATAAGTAACCACAGCCGTGATGATAAGCCCACATATTCCGCTTATTGTTTTGGTGGTATCGCCCCATTGGTCATTGTTTAGAGTGGCTTTGATTTGGTTGATTTGATCTTCGTTTAATGGAGTAGCCGAATTTGAACTTAGAGTTTTTATGATGTTTTGCGTTTCTAGTGAGCTTTGGACTTGTTGGACTATTTGTGTATCAAGTTTGTTTGTGATGTCGTTGCCGTTGAATATAAATTTATTTTCTACTTGAATAATTGCTGGGATTTCTACTTCTTGGACGCTTCCGTTTGATGATATTTTAGCGACAAATACGCCAGAATCCATACTTATAGTAGAATCGATTTGAGTATTTTTAGAAGAGATCAAATTTAATTCATTTGCGTTTATTTGAGCATTTGTGGCAGATAAACTTGAACCTTGTAAATTTATAATATCTGCTGACATTTTTAAATCATTTGCTTCTAAATTTGAGCCTTGATTTGTAATGCTTTGGTGTAAATTGTTTGTAAATGTTTTTGATATATCAAATCCGCTATTGCTTTGGTCGTGAGTAGTTTTACCCATAAAAGTAAGCGGAGTGATATTGATTTGATTAGCACTAAATTCAGCTTTATCTTTGGCTTTGATATTTACGCCTGTTAGGATTATTGAATTTTTTGCACTATAAATAGAATCTCCATTGCTCAAACTATTAGAAAGCATGGCAGTTTCTATATCTTGCATATCTTTTAAAGACTTTCTTTGTGCTCCAAACCAAGATACGCTTCTTTTATCGTGATAATAATAACTCTGATTTTTTAGTCCGGCTTGAGTGATTGAGCCGTTTGCTTGTAAATTTAGTAAATTTGATGCATTTAAATTTGAGCCAAGTATTGATATATCATTTGTGGAAATTAAATTTATATTATTTGCATTTAAATTTGAGCTAGAATAAAAAATATCATTTTTGATTGTCGTTTCGCTGGTGGTTTTAAATGTGCCTTCACGAATACTAACTCTCTCGCTATAATCGCTATTTTGCCCGGCTGTTATAGAAATATCTTTGGCAGCTAAATTTAGTTCATCTTGGGCATTTAAATTTGACCCTGTAATTAAAATTTCATTATCTGCGATTAAATTTATGTTTTGAGCGGATAAATTTGCAGCTTCGTTGCGGATTTGTTGAGTGATTGTGTAATTATCATAATTGCCGGTTTGGGTTTTTTTGAAGCTTTGCACTCCAAAGATTGATAGATTTTTAGAATTTGAGTTTATGTTTTCTTTGGCGGTTAAATTTGCTCCGTTTATAGTCGTGTCGTGGGCGATTAAATTTATATTGTTTGCGTTTATTTTAGCTTCACCCGCAGTTTGACTAAACTGGTTTTTGGCAAGATTGATATTTTTTAAGACATTTGCTGAGATTAAAAGATTTTTGGCGTGTAAATTTATGTTTTGGTTTGAGTTTAAATTTGCGCCTTTGTTTATAAATTTATCATTTGCGATGATGTTTAAATCTCCAGCTGAGTTTAAAGAAGACTGACGATAATCGCTATTTAGGTGTATGTTTTTGCCAACTAAATTTATAGATCTATCAGAATTAATAGTGTCATTAGAGACGATTTCATCGGCTTTGATATTTAAATTGCCTTTGGTAGAAATAGCAGTAGAAGCGATATTTGATAAAGTTTCATTTGAAAGATAGATTTTTGGCACAGCATAAACTGAGCCATTTTTGTATTCGTATTCATACCAAATAATATCGCTTTTAAGGGATTTTACTTGCTCGGGGCTTAGTGAAATAAAAGGAGTTAAATTTAATCTTTTGTATTCGCTTTGGGCATTAGAGACGAGCTCTTTTATGCTCTCATCAAAGTTTTGGAGATATTTCTTGGCTGAGTTTGCTTGGAGAGATTGTTTAAGCAAAGCCGAACTAAGCTCGGCTGAAGCTAGAAATTTATCTGTGTTTTTGGACTCAAAGCCGAGCTTGTTTAAAAAATACTCACTTCCTGCATATAAAGATGGATCGCTTAAAAATGGATTTGTTACTTCTGTGTAGCCAAACTCTGGATTTTTGGCAAACAAATCTATGATTTTTGGATTTATGACATAAGCGTATGGTGAGTTTTTATCAGGATTTTTTGAAAGATAAGGATTTTTGCTTAAATCTATAGAAATCTCATTTGTTTTATTTTCGCCTATTGTAAATGCTACCGGATTTGCGTTGTCGCCGTTTAAAAAGCTGTTTTGTGCGACTATATTTGCATCATTGCCCACAAAAATATTTGTTGGTTTGTCTGAATAAAGAACATTATCGTAAGTAGTGTTTATATATTCATTTGTTTTGCGTTTTTTCTTTTTGCCATACCAAGTTCTATCTGTGTATTCACGCACTTTAGCAAATGTTACGCCTTGTTTGATGATTAAAGCTTCTCTTTGATTGGCAAATTTATTTGCTTGCACATTTAAATCATTGCCCACAAAAATATCGGCTTCTTGATTTATAATGCTATTTCCTATTAAATTTAGATTATTTCCGGCATTGATAAGTGCTTTATCGGCTGTAAAATCGCTTTGTAATATTTGAGCATCATACGCCCAAAAATTACCTTTCCAGCCGTCATTCATAAGATCAAATCGACGATTAATACTATCTTTGTAATCTTGAGAAAATGCATTTATATTTATTGCTTGGGCTACAAATTCGTTCTTTTTGGCTTCGATTTTATTTTGAAGTTGGCGTTCTAGTTGTTTAAAATCCCAACTCGTTAATGTGCAACCATCGCCATTGCATACACTTTTTTTCAAACGCTTTAATTCAGCTATTTCTTTAGCATAAAATTCATTAGCTTTCGCACTAGCCCAAACACCGCTATAATCGCCGCTCACCACACCTTGATTTTGAATAATTGGTGCATTTATGAAAATATCTTCATTTGAGTGAAGCATTCCGGCTAAATTTATAAATTGTGAATTTGCCGTGATAAAAATATTATTTGCCCAAATATCGCCAGTATTTTCAATCTCATCTCCATTTACACCGACATCTCTAAGCGTGAATATAAAAGCATTTTGAGAGATTTTAGGAGCATTTAAATTTAGATTAGCTGAAGTTATGATTTCTTTGTTTATATTTAGCTCGTTTGCGTTTAAATTTAGAGCATTTTTGACTAAAAATTCCGCTGTATCGTGGGTAAATTTATCTGCGTTTAAATTTAATTCATCAGCAATAACTTTGTCATTTAGTTTGATATTTGAGTTTGATTGGAGATTTATTATGTTTGCTTTGGTGTTTGCGAGTTCTAAATCGCCATTTGAATTTATTATAAGCTCGTCTTGTGCTATTATATCAGCGTTTGAACGCACACCAATTCCCGCATTATTTGCTATGATTTTGATTTTTCCAGCATACATTGAGCCAAAGGCTTTAGCATCTAGAGCGTATTGTGGCTCTAAATTTGAAGCTAAATTTGAGCTATTTTCAAGTTTGATTTGCAGTTCATTTCCACCGTAAATTGCAGCATTTAATTCTACTAAATTTGCTAAAATCTCAGCTTTGTTTGTATTTGTTAAATCTATGCCTTCACCTAAAACTTCAAATTTAGCACTATTATCTTGTGAGCGAGTATCAAATAAAATATTGTTTGTATTGATAAATCCGGCACCGTTTGCGATTATTCCATTTGGGTTTGCTATGATTAAATCAGCTTTTTTACCAGCTATTTCGCCAAAGCCAAAAAGATGTGTTTTGTTTGTGCCTGAGATTTCAGCGATAATGGTGTTTGCTTCATGAGAGCTAAAATTTGGATTTTTGTATATTACACCACCAAGTTTAGTAGAAGTAATGGAATTAGAATTATTAAAAATTAGTCCATTTTCATTGATATTAAAATCTTTAAAAACATTATGAGATACTGAATTTATTGGAGCCTCGATATTTGCTATATCTACTTTATTTGCAGTTTGATCTATAAATAAATTTGGAGATTTGGTATTATCAGGAGTAATTGGCAAATCTGCTGCCAAAAAAGACTGGGAGAATATTAAATTTAAACAAACAAAAACAGAAATAATTTGTTTTTTGCGTTGTTTTTTCATTATAATCTCCATTGCACACTTATATAAATTTCATTTGAATTTACACTTATATCTTTTGGATAATCAGTCGCTTTTGATAGTGTAATTATGCCAGAAAGGTTTTTAAATTCGCCTTTTAAACCGATAGAAAATCCTTGAATTGTATCGTAGTCTTTGGTGGTATTATCTTTAGTGCGACCTATATCGTATGCTACAAACGGACGAGCAAAAGTGGTTAAATTT
>JAGAZK010000233.1 GCA_017940085.1 Campylobacter sp. | reverse complement strand
GCTAGATATATTGATGATATGGGACTTCATGTTTTGAGTGCAGACAAAGCCGTAATTGTAGGCAAAGACATTACTTTAAGCGGTAATGCACATTATAGAAATTTAAACCAAAACATAGATTATAAATCCCAAAGCATTGTGTATTCTAAAAAAACTCTCAAAAGCAATACTAAATTTACTCTCCAAACGCCTACGAGCAAGGTAACTGGGGTAAATTTAAAATATGATTTGCAAAACAAAACAATCAAAGCAGATAAGGTAAAATCGTGGGTCGTGCAAAAATAATTTTTGTTTTTTTATTGTTTATTACTCTTAATGCCGAAGAGATTCAAATTTCAGCTGATAATTTTTTTGCGGACGAAAACAAGCTATTTAGCAGACTAGATGGCAATGTAGTTATCAAAAAAGGCGATCAAAACACACTCAAAAGCAAACAAGCCAAAATTTATTTTAGCAAAGATAAAAAAGTCAGTAAATTTGAAGCTATAGGAAATGCAAATTTCGCTGTATTTGTGCGAACAAAGCAGTATTTAGGTGGAGCAAATTTAATTTCTTATGAACCAGCCAAAAAACTATATATTCTGAGCGGAAACGCATATTTACAAGAAGCAAACAACGATAAAAAAATTTATGGCGACAAAATTACCATAAATGAAATTGATGGCACATACAATGTAAGCGGCGATAAAAAGCCAGTAAAAATGATTTTTCAAATAGGCGATGAGTATGATAAAAATCAATAATGCCACATTTATCACTTCTGCTCAAGATATTTCTACTTGCCCTGATTTTGGTCTTAGCGAGATCGCATTTTTAGGCAGAAGCAATGTCGGCAAAAGTTCGCTTATCAATGCACTTACCAATAAAAAAGGCTTAGCAAAATCAAGTAGCACACCTGGCAAAACAAGATTGATTAATTTTTTTGAAGTTTGTTTTGATGATGAAATAGAGCCAAAAAAGGCGATTTTTGTGGATTTGCCGGGTTTTGGATACGCAAAAGTAAGCAAACAAATGCAAAATCAGTGGCAAAAAAATTTAAGTGAATTTATTAAAAATCGTCCTTATATTCGTGTTTTTGTCGTGCTTATTGATTCTAGGCATTTTGATTTGGATATTGATAGAAATTTGCTTGATTTTTTGAGTGAGTTTTTAAAAGCTGATCAAAAAATTATTAGGATTTATACCAAATCCGATAAACTCAATCAATCAGCCAAATCTGCTCTCAAAAAATACGATAAAAATGCGATTTTAGTTTCAAATTTGAATAATTTTGGTATAAATATAGCTTTACAAACTATTTATGAAGGTGTTTTTCAATGAAAAAATTTAGGGTAAATTTAAATGATTGAGTTTATCAAACCAAATTTAAGTCATATCAAGGCTATGCAAAATTTGGTCGAAGATGAGGTCGCAAATGGCATTATTTTGCCAAGAAGCGATGATGAGGTCGCTACGAATATTCGCTCATATCTTATAGGTGTAGAAAATGGCGAAGTTATTGCTTATGCGGCATTACACATACACTCGCCAAATCTTGCAGAAATTCGCTCTATTGTAGTGAGCAAAAATCACAGAGGCAAAGGAATAGGGAGCAAAATAGTAGAAAATTTATTAAAAGAAGCATCAAATTTACAAATAAAAAAGGTTTTTACTTTGACTTTTAGACAAAGTTTTTTTGAGAATTTAGGTTTTATTGTTATTCCCAAAACCCAGCTCCCAGAGCAAAAAATCTGGGCAGATTGTGTCAAATGCAAACATTTTCCGATATGCAACGAAATCGCTCTGATATACAAAGTATAAAATTTTTTATATTTTGTGTTTTTTTGGTTTGGTATGAATTATTAAGTGCGGTTTATGCCATACTTCCGCCGTTAATCGGGCTATTTTTTGCGTATGTGATTAGCTTAAATAATCAAGCCATTAAAAAAATGGAAGATTATACTAAGAGTTGGTATTTGGCATTTTTGTTTTTGATTTTTGCTGAGCAAATTCACGGATTTGAGCTGTTTTCTTGCATTTTTGCTTTTATTTTTTATTATTATTTTTTGCATGAGTGGCTAAGCACAAATTTCAAGCTGTATCAAGGAATGCTGATTGTTTATGTGTGTAGTGCTTATATTTTGATATTTTGTGTGAGCAATATAATTTTATACATCAAAGATCAAACATTATTGCAAATTTACAAAGAATATTTGTATTATATGGTGTTTGAATCATTTTTGGCACTTTTTGTTTTTAGGGATAAATATTTATGAGAATTCGTCTTGCTTATTTGATATTAATTTTAGTGTTTGTGGTGCTTTTGACAAGAGTTTATCAAATCAGTATCAAATCAAACAAATATTATGAACGACTTGCTATGAACAATATCATCAAAACAGAGCAAATCGCACCAGTTAGGGGGCAGATATTTGACCGCAATTCCAAACCACTAGCTGTAAATAAACTAGGATTTGCCATAGCTGTAGCACCGCACCTAAACAGAACAGGCGAAGAGTTGCGCTCTGACATTGAAATGATAGTTAAATTTTTCCCTAAATTTAGCGTAGAAGATCTTCTTAAAGAATATGCCAAAAACGACTCACCTTATAATCAAAATTTTGTTACAATAATTGATTATATTGATTATGATGAAATGTTTTTAGCGTATGCTCAACTAAATTTAAGACCAAATTTACTAATAATTCCAATCAACAAAAGATATTATCCTTATGGCAAAGTAGCAAGTCATGTCATCGGATATGTGGGTAGATCAAATTTAGACGATGTTCAAACTGATGAGATCGCAAAACTAACAAATTATATTGGCAAAAGCGGGGTGGAGAAGTTTTATAATTCTACTTTGCAAGGCGAAGCAGGAGAACACAAAATCAAAATCACAGCTCTTAATCAAAAAGTCCAAGAGCTTGAATTTACCGCTCCTACAAGCAATGACATTACTCTTACTATAGATATACAGCTACAAGAATTTATTTCTGAGATTTTCAAAGACAATGCTGGAGCTGCGATAGTTATGGATTTAGATGATGGCTCTATTTTAGCAGCTGGGAGTTTTCCAGAATATGATTTAAATCCATTTGTGCATGGTGTATCTCAAGAAGCTTGGCAAGTCATAATCTCAGATCTCAATCACCCTTTTACAAACAAGCTTGTAAATTCGCTCTATCCGCCTGGATCTGTAGCTAAAATGACTGTGGGAATGGCGTTTTTTAATAGTGGCAAAATATCGCCTATGACTAGGATAGTTTGTGATCCGTATTTTGAGCTAGGAGATCGTAAATTTAGAAATTGGCGTGAATGGGGATACAGCGAAATGACAATAGTTGATGCTCTAAGAGAAAGCTGTGATACTTATTTTTATAGGGGTGCGTATCAAGTAGGGATCGATGCAATCTCGCCGATTTTGATTAAATTTGGTTTTGGGCGAAAAACTGGAGTTGATTTGCCAAACGAATACATAGGCATAGCACCTTCAAGAGACTGGAAATACCGCCGTTTTGGGCAAAAATGGTTTGATGGAGATACGATGAATGTATCAATCGGACAAGGAAATTTTCTCGCAACTCCTATGCAAGTAGTCAAAAATACGGCATTTTTTGTTACTGGCGAAGAGCTAACTCCACATTTTTTGCAAAAAATCAACGACCAAGATGCAATTTGGGAAAAAACCAGTCCGCTCACTAAAAATGAAAAATATTTTATGAATTATATTAAAAAAGGTATGTTTGAGGTCGCAAATGTCAAGGGCGGGACGGCTTTGTATCCATTAAGTGCTGCAAATATCAAACTCGGAGCTAAAACAGGCACCGCTCAAGTTGTTGGTATTTCTCAAACAGAAAAAAAGAGAATCAAAGAAGCCGATATGGAGTATTTTATGCGTTCTCATGCTTGGATTACGACTTATGGACCAGTCCAAGCCCCAAAATATGCAGTAACTGTGCTAGTCGAACACGGAGCTAGTGGTAGCGGCACGGCTGGACCGATTGCTGCTCAGATTTATAATAAGTTAGTTGAATTAGGATATATAGACCAAAAATACATTCGCAAAGACAAACCACCAATTTAACTATGGCTTTTTAGTGCTTTTGTGCGATTTTCGTATTCACAATTCCCCAGCTTTAACGGATTATGGCTTAAATTTAGGCATTTTCATCGCTCATTATCGCTTAGATAACTTCGCTCCAAAACGCCTAAATTTAAGCCATACTACGCCTAATCTGTCTTGAATATTTTTAAAAAACACAGCGAGTTTAATACTGCGTTTGATTAAATTTACTCACAAATTTAATTAAATTTGTTTCAAATTTGCTTAGTAAATTTGTTAAATTTTACTTAACAAATTTTTTATAAATTAATATTAGCATTATGCACTAAATTTAAAAGGAGAAAAAATGAAAAAAATTGTCGCTAAGATTGTTTTTGCCAGTGTTTGCGCAAGTATGGCTATGGCTAACGGTGCTTTTGTGGGCGTTGATGGCGAGTATTTGCTAAATAGCAAAATCAAATACGATTACAAAGAAACTTCAGGCGGGACGACAACTTCAAGTTCTTACAATATCAAAACTAGTCCGATAGGTATCGGTTTAAGAGCTGGTTATGATTTTGACAAATACAGAATTTATGGCAAATTTAATTATTTTTTAGAAGATTCTAGCGATCAATTTTTCAACAACTCCACAGCTTCTACGGCAGATGTGAGCTTTTATGAGTTTGTTGTAGGAGCTGATTATATAAGACCGATTTCAAAAGAAGTGAAATTGCAAGTAGGTGGATATACTGGCGTTTCGGCTGCTTTTATAGAAATGCAAGAAGTTGGTGTTGTTGGAAGCAATACATTTGGACTTCCTGGCTGGGTGCTTGGAGCCAAAGTGGGTGGCATTTATGATCTAGACAAAACAGGTGCGATTGAATTTGGTCTTAGATTAGATCATACAAAATATGCCGGTACTGAAACTACAGCTTCAGGTGGCGATAAGACTACTGAAGACTTTAAACGCACCAATTTAGGGCTTTTTGTAGGATATACTTACAAATTTTAGTTTTTTAATTTATGATTTTCACTATGCTTCTAAGCATAGTGAAAAAATTCTTTGCTTTTAAAGCTTAAAGTTTTGAGCTTTGCCTAAACTTTTTGATTTAGGCAAATTTAGTTTTGCTAAATATTAGGGGCAAATTGCCCCTAATTTAAAACGCCACTTTATTAATTAGTGCGATTAGGCATAAAATTAGAGCTAACGGCACATAGACAAATCTTCCAATGTTATACCATAAATTTCCGTATTTTTTGTCGCTTCCTGTGTTTATCTCATCGAGTAATTCTTCTTTTTTAAGCACCCAAAACCACGAAATCGCACCCAAAACCGCACCGATTGGGATAATATAAATCGATACTAAATCCATCCAAGGTCCCCAGTTGTGTAGATGAACTTGCATGAAAGTTGTTGCAGGATTCGTATCGCTTGGTGCGATTGTTTCCATATTGACGCCCACGCCAAAGCAAATCACACAAAGTGCGATTAAAACTGCACTTCTTTTTAAATTTGGAAATTTATGAAGCACAGATTCAGCAACCGCTTCAAACATATTTTGAAGTGAAGTGATACCGCCAAAAATAACAGCCGTAAATAAAATAATAGCAAAAATTTGACCGCCAGGCATATCTTGAAGTATTTTTGGTAAAGTTACGAAAAGTAGCCCAGGACCTGCTCCTTGATCCATATTATAAGCAAAAAGTGCAGGTATCATCACAAGTGCCGCAACAAGTGCCGCAATAGTGTCAAAAAAGCCCGTTTTTTTCGCAGAATCAACTATGTTTTCTTTTTTTGAAAGATACGCACCATAAACTAGCATTCCAGATCCTGCAATTGAAAGTGAGAAAAACGCCTGTCCCATTGCCGTAACCCAAACATTGTAATCGCTAAGTTTGCTCCAATCGGCACTTAGCATAAATTTATATCCGTTACTAGCCCCGTCAAGCGTAGCTACACGCACAGCTAAAATCGCAAACAAAATAAAAAACAAAGGCATCATTATTTTATTTGTTTTTTCGATACTTTTTGCCCCAAAAAACAGCGTTAGCAAAGTCCCGGCAACTACGATAAAATGATATGGAATAACAGAATATTCATTAAATGCGAACGAGGCAAACCATGAATTGGTATCTACGCTCATAAGTGAGCCGGTTATTGCCTGAGTAAGGGCTTTAAGCACATAAGCGATGATGACTGCGTATCCGATAGCAATACACATTGACCCTGCTAATGGAAGCCAACCTACAATTTTGCCAATAAAGCCTAAATTTCGTGATTTCCATGCATATTCGTAAGAGCCAAGTGTGCCTGTTTTTGCTCGTCTGCCGATGGCATATTCGGCTGAGAGAGCGACATACGAAAACAGAGCGATAAAAAATATATAAATAATCAAAAACGCTCCGCCGCCATTAGCTCCTAGCTTATATGGAAAGCCCCAGACATTTGCCATGCCAACCGCTGAGCCAACGCAAGCCAAGATAAAAGCCCAACGCGTGGTAAAACTTTTGTGTGAATTTTGCATTACTATCCTTTTTTGAAAAAATTTTCTGTGATTATAGCGAATTTATTTATAATTTATTAAGATTTGCCTTTGTTTTGTTTAATTTTGATTTACAAATTAAGATAAATTTGGAATAAATTTGATTAAATTTACGCATATTTAGAAGTAAATTTACGCACAAATTTATCAGCTAGGGATAGTAAATTTATTCTTGTATCGTTCTTACTATCAAACTCTGTGGCAAATCCCATTTTTGGATAATTTCAATCTCTTTTCTTCTCATTTCACCATCATCATTTTCGTGATCATACCCTAAAATATGAAGCAATCCGTGCGTGAAAAGTAGGGCGATTTCATCATCTTGGGAGTGATTAAATTCATTTGCTTTTTGGGCTACTTTGTCTAAATTTATCACAATTGAGCCAAGTGGGAAGTGTGGAGCGTATTGGATTGGGAAGCTCAAAACATCGGTCGGTTCATCAATTCCTCTTGATTTGTGGTTGATTTTTCGCATTTCATCAGATTCCACAAATACAAGTTCAATCTCACCATTTGTTAAAAAATCAGCAATTTCATCTAAAATCGCTGGATAGACATCATCACAAAGTATCATTAAAAGCCTTTTTAGTGCGTAAATTTATCCAAATTTGCTTAAATTTTGCTCAATTTGATACTAAATTTTCACAAATTTGGTATCAAATTTACATCCAATCCAAAATTTTCGCAATTTCTTTGGCTTCATAAATATTAAGAGTGCTTTTTTCAAGCGGTTTGCTTGGAGTTATAGCGTTTTTGAAATTTTGCATTTTGGCTTCTTTTAATCTCGCATCTAGATTAAACACATCTCTAATTTCGCCATTTAAGCTAAGTTCGCCGATAAAAACGCTTTCTTTGCTAAGTGGTCTATTGCGAAAGCTTGAAATTATCGCAGCCACCACAGCCAAATCACAAGCAGTTTCGTTAATCTTGACACCGCCTGTAACATTGACAAAAACATCATAATGTCCAAGCGGGAGTTCTAATTTTCGCTCAAGCAATGCCAAAATCATATCAAGGCGGTTTTTTTCAAATCCAGTTGTGCTTCTTTTGGGATAGCCACTTTCACACACTAGAGCTTGAATTTCCACGACCAAAGCTCTACTCCCTTCCATTGTAACCGTGATAGCCGAGCCACTAACTGCTTTGCCACGAGTAAAAAACTTGCTATTAGCGTTTTTAGCACTTACTAGTCCAGTTTCATTCATCTCAAAAATCCCAACTTCACTTGTAGAGCCAAAGCGATTTTTAAAACCACGCAAAATGCGGAGCTCTTTGCTACTATCACCTTCAAAATACAGCACGACATCTACCATGTGCTCTAGTATTCTAGGTCCTGCGATTGAGCCGTCTTTTGTGATATGACCGATGATAAATATGGAAATTCCTTTGTTTTTGGCAAGTCGCATTAATTCAAATGTGATTTCTCTGACTTGCGAAATCGAACCTGGTGCTGAAGTGATTTTGTCGCTGTATAGAGTCTGAATAGAGTCAATTATTATGGTTTTATAATCTTTTTTTGAAATCTCAGCGAGTATAGAATCAAGATTAATTTCAGTAAGCAAAAATAATTTCTCGTGATTGGCATTTAGGCGATTTGCTCTGATTTTGATTTGAGAGCTACTTTCTTCGCCACTTACATACAGCACATCTTCGCCGCTACTAGCTAAATTTGCTCCTATTTTTAATAAAAGCGTGGATTTGCCGATACCCGGACTTCCCCCAATTAATACCAAAGAGCCTTTTACTAAGCCACCACCCAAAACCAAATCTAGTTCGCTATCATTTGTGCTAATGCGTGAAATTTGTTCTATATCAATCTCAGTAATTGCTTTGGCTGATGAGTTTTGAGTAGAGAGTTTGGAGATTTCTTTTAGGACTTTGATTTGGGAGCTACTTAATTCCACAAAACTATCCCAAGATCCACATTGTGGGCATTTGCCTATCCATTTGGAGCTTTGGTATCCGCAACTTTCGCACTCAAAGAGAGTTTTTGATTTTGCCATTTATTGCCTTTAAAAATAAAAATCCTAGCATTATACCAACAAAATCAGCAAAAATATCAAATCCGCTAAAATATCTGTTTGGCAAAAAGTGCTGGATAATTTCAATTTGCAAACCAAATGCTAAAAGTAGAATAAATTTGATTAAATTTGATAATCCAAAACCCAAACTAAGCAAAATAAAAAGCACAAAAAATGCAAAAAAATGATTAAATTTATCCCAAAATACTTCGCTTATAGCTACACTTTTCTGGCTAGTCGCAATATATTCAATGATTATTATACACGCAAAAAACGATATTTTAGAGCTAAATTTAATAAATTTAGTAAATTTTGGCTGGAGAATAAATTTGATTAGATTTTCAAATTTATTTTGTTTAATTTGCTTTGATTGCATAATTTACCTTAGTTTGTTGGGTATAAATTTAATCAAATCTAGTCTAAATTTAGTTTGTTTGAGATACAAATTTATTAATCTAAACTGCAATTTGATTAAATTTATCCAAATTTAGTGCTAAATTTAATTTTGAATAAATTTATTTTAAATTTGGTGTTAAATTTATGAGAAAATCGCTTCTGTGATTGTATCTACAAACTCATTTGGATCAAAAGCGATTAAGTCATTTTCGCTCTCGCCCACACCTACAAACAAAATCGGAAGCTCCAATTCTCTTGCTATACCAAACAAAGCCCCACCTTTTGCCGTGCCATCAAGTTTGGTAATAATAATGCCATCAAGTTTGATGATTTGGTTAAATGCTTTGGCTTGAGCGATTGCTGCATTTCCTTGAGTGCCGTCAAGCACTAGGATTTTTTGGTGTGGAGCATCTTGCATAGCTTTGCTAGAAATTCGCACGATTTTTTCAAGCTCATTGCTTAGATTTTTTTGGTTTTGGAGTCTGCCAGCAGTATCAATGATGACAAAATCTAGTTTTTTAGCAACTGCTGAAGAGATTGCATCATAAGCCACACTTGCAGGATCGTGTCCTTGAGATGAAGCGATTATTGGGATTTGGAGCTTTTTTGCCCATGATTTTAGTTGTTCAATCGCACCAGCTCTAAAAGTATCGCTAGCCCCTAAAATCACGCTTTTGCCACCACTTTTATATAAATTTGCTAGTTTGGCTACGGTTGTGGTTTTGCCTGCACCATTTACACCGATTATCATTTGCACAAATGGAGTTGCTTGTGGCTTTGGAGTATCATACAAAAAATATGTTTTCATAACGCGGTTTAAATCAGCTTTAGCTACTTTCTGACTTGGTGGGAGATAATAAATAATTTCTTCGGCTATCTCATAAGGCACATCTGCTTCTAAAAGCATATCAAGCAAAGCATCTTTTGTAATTACTGGCGGTTTTTCTGATTTGAGAGCTAAAATAGTTTTATCAAGCCCATGTTTAAAAATCCCAAGCATTATAACAACGCCCTTTTTATGTCAGATTCTAGCATTTCAGGCGGAATTAAGCCAGAATAATATTGAATTAACTTGCCCTCAGCATTTAAAATTAGTATATAAGGCATAGAATCTATGTATCCAACGGCATTTGCGAAGTAAAAATTATTTTCTCCATAAGCGATTTTAAATTGGATATTGTTTTTGGCGACAAATTCATCGATTTGCTCTTTGGTTTTGTCTTCCATCAAAATCCCAACAATCTTAAAATCATCTTGATAATTTAAATAAAACTGGCTTAAATAGTTCATTTGCACCAAGCACGGCGGACACCAAGTCGTAAAAAATATAAAAACAATAGCCTTATCATTTCTGCTAATATCAAAGCCTTGTGTGCTTTTTTGCATATAAATTTGACTAGCATCATTTAGTCTAAGAGTAAAAGGATTGTCATAAGTGGCTTGAAGTTCGCTAGATTGTGATATTTCTGAAGTTTCGTTTGAACAATCCAAAAATATAAAAAAGATTAAATTTGCTATAATTATGTGTTTAAATTTCATAAATTTCCTTGAAAAAAGTTTGAAATTATACAAATAAAAAAATGAAAGTCTTATAAAATGTGCTTTAAATTTGATAAAAAATCATTTAGAAATCACGCTAAAGCTGAGCTTATCAAATTTGCAAATATTCACCCAAAATGCACTTCAAAAACAGTATCAGATAAAATTTATTTTTTAATTCGCTCGTTAAAATGCAAAAATATTTTGCTTTTTAGCCCACTTTTTTATGAACCAAATTTATTAAATTTACGCCCCAAACTTGCTAAAAAATACAATTTATTTTTGCCTTTTATGGTAAATAAAAGTTTAAAAGCGGTAAAATTACGATTACCTTTTAACATAGCAAAATTTAAGGTAAAACAACCACCAAATTCAAATGCTTTTGTTAAAAAGCTTGATTTGGTGATAATTCCTGTTATTGGTGTGGATACAAATATGGCTAGAATTGGACATGGATTTGGTTTTTATGATAGATTTTTAAATTCTTTAAATCATAAGCCTATCGTGATTTTTGTGGGTATAAAAGATATGTTTATAAACGCCCAAATTTGTGATTTTCACGATATAAAAGCCGATTTTTATATCACACCTACAAAAATTTACTCAAAGGCAATTCATGATAGAAGTAATTATATGCACAGCCGCTTTGGTTGTTGGCGTAGTCGTAGGATATTTAGTAGCTAAGAAGATAAATGATGCAAATTACACTATATTTATCGAACAAGCAAAAGCAAAAGCAAAAGCGATCGAGTTTGAAGCTGAAAGTGTTTTAAAAGATGCTAAAGTAAAGGTGAGTGAAGCTGAATTTGAAGCCAAAAAACGCTACGAAGAAAAAGGCACTCGCTTACAAAAAGAATACAATCAAAAATTAGATGAAATTGCTAAAAAAGAGCAAATTCTCGCAAATGAACAAGGGATTTTGCAAGAAAAAAAAGAAGAATTGCAAAGATCTCAAAGCGAAGCAAAAACTCTGTATCAAGAAGCAATAAATCTCAAATCCACTTATCACGAAAAACTTGACGAAGCTCTTAAGATTATGGAAAGATCAGCTGGTCTTACAAGAGATGAAGCAAGAGAAGTCGTGCTTAAAAAAGTAGAAGAAAATAGTCGTGAGCAAATCGCCCACATAGTGCGAAAATACGAAGAAGAAACCAAAAAAGAAATCAAGAAAAAAGTAAATTATATTCTTGCTCAAGCTACAAGCAGATTTGCAGGTGAGTTTGCAGCCGAACGCTTAATAAATGTCGTAAATATCAAAAATGACGAACTAAAAGGCAGAATTATCGGCAAAGAAGGTCGCAATATCAAAACTCTTGAAATGGTTTTGGGTGTAGATGTCATCATTGATGATACTCCAAATGCAATCGTGCTTTCTAGCTTTAATCTATACAGAAGAGCGATTGCGACTAGAGTGATTGAACTTTTGGTTGAAGATGGCAGAATCCAACCTGCCAGAATAGAAGAAATTCACCAAAAAGTATGCGATGAGTTTGAGCAAAATATACAAGAAGAAGGCGAAAATATATTGATGGATTTGGGTATTTCAAATATGCACCCAGAAATCGTTAAATTAATTGGCAAACTAAGATTTAGAGCAAGTTATGGTCAAAATGCTCTAGCTCATAGTTTAGAAGTAGCACATTTAGCTGGAATTATAGCTGCTGAGACAGGTGGAGATGAAAAACTCGCTAAAAGAGCAGGTATTTTGCACGACATTGGCAAAGCCCTTACCCAAGAATACGAAGGAAGCCATGTGGATTTGGGTGGAGAGATTTGCAAAAGATACAAAGAACACCCAGTCGTAATCAATGCGATTTATGCTCATCATGGACACGAAGAAGCCACAAGTGTAGAATCTGCCGCAGTTTGTGCGGCTGATGCACTTTCGGCTGCAAGACCTGGAGCTAGAAGAGAAGTGCTTGAAAGCTTCTTAAAAAGAGTAGAAGAAATCGAAAAAATCGCTACAGAAAAAGAAGGTATCAAACAAGCTTATGCGATAAATGCTGGTAGAGAAATCAGAGTAATTGCCAATGCCAAACTCGTAAATGACGATGAAGCCGTGCTTTTAGCTAAAGAAATTGCAAATGAAATCAAAGAAAAAGTGCAATTCCCAGGCGAGATTAAAGTAAATGTCATAAGAGAAATTAGAGCGATAGAAATTGCGAAATAAGGTCAAATTTAAGTTATGCAAGAAGTTTTTGATTTGCTCATAGATTATGGGTATGTGATATTGTTTTTATATTCTTTGGGTGGCGGTATGATAGCACTTTTGGCAGCAGCCATGCTTGCGAGTGGTGGATTTTTAAATTTGTGGATTTGTATAGGCATAGCAGCTATAGCAAATTTTATAGGAGATAATTTTTTATTTTATGCAGCAAGATTTAGCAAAAACGACATCTTGCCATATTTTCGCAAACAACGCCGCAAACTCGCATTTGCTTATATTTTATTTAAAAAATACGGCTATAAAATTATTTTTTTCAAAAAATATATTTATGGGCTAAAAACGCTAATTCCACTTGTGATTGGTATTAGCAAATTTAGTGCGGTTAAATTTAATCTAGCAAATGGGATTTGTGCTATACTTTGGAGCGTGAGTGTAGGATCTGTGGGATTTTTAGCAGGTGATTTTGTCAAAAAAACAAATGAATATTTTGGCAGTGGCATTAGCTTTAGCTTGATATTTTTTGTATTTTTATTAATGTGCTTGTGGCTGTATTTTGAAAAAAATACGAAGAGTAAAAAATATAAAAAAATTGATGAATAAATTAAATTTGGTGGTTTATTATGAAAGGTATAATTTTAGCAGGCGGTAGCGGGACAAGGCTATATCCGATCACTAGAAGCATTAGCAAACAGCTTTTGCCGATTTATGATAAACCGATGATTTATTATCCGCTTTCTGTTTTGATGCTTGCTCATATTCGCGATATTTTGGTGATTTCAACTCCGCAAGACATAGGCAAATTTAAAGAACTTTTAGGCGACGGAAGCGATTGGGGGCTAAATTTGAGCTACGCAGTCCAACCAAGCCCAGACGGTCTTGCACAAGCTTTTATAATCGGCGAAGAATTTATAGGCGATGATAGAGTTTGCTTAGTTTTGGGAGATAATATTTTTTATGGGCAAGGTTTTAGCGATTTGCTAAAAAATGCCGTAAATAGAGAAGGTGCTACTATTTTTGGTTATCATGTGAAAGATCCAGAGCGCTTTGGCGTGATTGAATTTGACGAAAATAAGCAAGTTTTAAGCGTAGAAGAAAAACCGCAAAATCCAAAGTCAAATTTCGCTGCAACCGGGCTTTATTTTTATGATAACGATGTAGTTCAGATCGCAAAGAGCGTCAAACCCAGCAATCGTGGTGAGCTAGAAATCACTAGCATTAATCAAGAATATTTAAAACGCGGAAAACTCAGCGTGGAGCTACTAGGTCGTGGTTTTGCATGGCTAGATACGGGCACTCATGAGACACTTTTGCAAGCAAGTGCGTTTGTGCAAACCATACAAAATAACCAAGCCACGCAAGTAGCTTGTCTCGAAGAAATCGCCTATGCAAACGGCTGGATAGATAAAGAAAAAATTTTAAATATCGCAAAATCGCTTTCTAAAAATGAGTATGGCAGATATTTAAAAAATTTGGTGGGCGAAAAATGAAAAATATCTTAGTAACGGGTTGTGCCGGATTTATTGGCTCAAATTTTGTGCCGTATTTTTTGGAAAAATATGATAATTATAAAATTATAAATTTAGACTTGCTTACCTATGCCGGAAATTTAGAAAATCTTCGTGAATGTGAAAACAATCCAAGATATAAATTTATAAAAGGCGATATTTGCGATAGAAATCTCATTGACGAGCTTTTTAGCGAGTTTAAATTTGGTGGCGTTATTCACTTTGCGGCTGAAAGCCATGTGGATAATTCTATAAAAAATCCTAGCGTTTTTGTCAAAACAAATGTGCTTGGCACACATACGCTAATTGACGCGGCTAAAAAGTGCTGGTTAGATGAGCCATTTAAGTATAAAGACGAATTTATGGGTGCTAGATTTCATCACATTTCAACCGACGAAGTTTATGGAAGCTTGGGCGAGAGTGGGTATTTTAGCGAGACTACGCCATACGCTCCAAATTCGCCGTATTCTGCTTCAAAAGCGGGTTCTGATATGATAGTTAGAAGCTATCATCATACATTTGGGCTTGATACGATTATTACAAATTGTTCGAATAATTATGGTTTTAAGCAACACGACGAAAAGCTAATCCCGACTATAATCCGCAATGCTCTTAGTGGCAATAAAATTCCGATTTATGGAGACGGCAAAAATATAAGAGATTGGCTTTTTGTGCTTGATCACTGCAAAGGAATTGATTTAGCTTTTCATAAAGGCAAAGGCGGGGAAACTTATAATATCGGTGGCAGAAACGAGCGAACAAATCTGCAAATCGCACATAAAATTTGCGAAATTTTAGATGAAATTTGCCCAAAAAGCGTTAGCTACAAAGAGCAAATCGCTTTTGTAAAAGATAGAGCAGGGCACGATAGACGCTATGCGATTGACGCTAGTAAAATCGAAGGGGAGCTTGGCTGGAAGGCTGATGAAACCTTTGATAGCGGTATAATCAAAACCGTAGAATGGTATGTGAAAAAATATGCTAAGTAGTTGTAAAATTTTAGAATTTAAAGAATTTGGCGATGAACGGGGCTTTTTGGTAGCCTTAGAAGGTGGTAAAAATGTGCCGTTTGATATAAAAAGAGTTTATTATATTTATGGTAATAAAAACGGTGTAGATCGCGGATTTCACGCTCATAAAAATTTAAAACAAATCGCCGTTTGTGTAAGTGGCGCTTGCACATTTATTTTAGATGACGGAACAGAAAAAAAAGAATTTAGGCTAGATAAGCCAAATTTAGGACTTTTTATTGATAATTTTATTTGGCGAGAGATGAAAGATTTTAGCGAAAATTGTGTGATTATGGTGCTAGCTAGCGAACACTATGATGAGAGCGATTATATAAGAGATTATGATGAGTTTTTAAAGGTCGTGCGATGATACACCAAAGTAGTGAAGTCCAAAGTAAAAATATCGGCGAAAATACAAATATTTGGCAATTCTGCGTAGTTTTAAAAGGCGCAAAAATCGGCAAAAATTGCAACATAAATTTCAATGTTTTTGTGGAAAACGATGTGCAAATCGGCGATAATGTAACGATTAAAAGCGGTGTTCAAATTTGGGATGGCGTGAGAATCGAAAATGACGCTTTTATAGGCCCAAATGTTACTTTCACAAACGATTTTTTGCCGCGAAGCAAACAATATAAAGAATTTGCAAAAACAACCATACAAAAAGGCGCAAGTATCGGCGCAAATTCGACTATAATTTGTGGTGTAAATATCGGAGAATACGCTATGGTCGGCGCTGGAAGCGTGGTAACTAAAAATATCGGTAAACAAGAGCTTTGGTATGGAAATCCGGCTTGTTTTAAAGGATATGTCTGCAAATGTGGGCAAAAATGCGATGAAAGTTTAGTTTGTAAAGATTGTAAAAAGGAAGAAAAATGATACCATTTTTGGATTTAAAGGCGATAAATTCGCAGTATAAAAATGAGCTTTTAAAAGCTTGTGAGCGAGTTATCGATAGTGGTTGGTATATTCACGGAAGCGAGTGCGAAGCATTTGAAGACGAATTTACTAAATTTTGTGGAAGTAAATTTTGCGTTGGCGTGGCAAACGGACTAGATGCGCT
>JAGAZK010000232.1 GCA_017940085.1 Campylobacter sp. | reverse complement strand
TGTTTTTAGTAGTCTCATCAATATGAACGATTGCATCATTGATTTGATTGATTGCTTGGGTTTGTTCTTTGATACTTTCGCTCATTTCATTGATTGATTGGACAAGCACATTGATGTTTGCTTCGATTTCTGTTAGAGATTTGCTTGTTTTTTCAGCTAGTTTTCTAACTTCATCAGCAACAACTGCAAATCCACGACCGTGCTCACCAGCTCTGGCTGCTTCAATAGCAGCATTTAGGGCTAAAAGATTGATTTGATCAGCTATGTCTCTAATTACTCCAGTTACGCCTTTGATGTCTTCAGTTTGTTTGATAACTTCGGTTGAGCGTTCGTTGATAGCATTCATTGATGAGCTCATTTCTTCAACTGCAGCTGAGCTTTCTTCAAGCGATCTTGCTTGAGTGTTAGCTCCATCAGTTAGAGTTTCTACAAGCTCTTTTAGGGCTTTTGATTTAGAAAGTAGATTTTCTGCTGTTTGGAGATTTTGGCTAAAGATTTCTCTGATTTGTTTGCCTAAGATATTTGTTACTTCGCCCACTCTTCCTACTTTGCCACCAACTTCGGTAGTGAAGTCTCTATTTGTATAAGAATTAAATACTCTAGCGATTTCATTTGTGTTTTCACCGATTTTTCTTTGAAGATCGTTTAGCATTTCATTGAGCACATTTTTGAGTTGTAATAGTTGTGGAGAGGCTGGATTGATTTCTATTCTAGCTGTAAGATCTCCGCCTTCTATTTTTTTGGCTACTTGCATTGATTGCTCGATTGCTTTTGCATCTGTTTGGGTGTTGGCTTTGGTTTTAGAGATATTTGCATTTATCATCTCAGCAGCCATACCAAGCTCATCTTTTGAATTTACTACTATTACAGGCGGTTCTTTTGTTTCGTAGTTTAGGTAGGAGAAGAATTTGACTAGGCCGCCACTTAAAGCACCGATTGGAACAAATAATTTTTTAAGCACTACAAATAATACAAAACAACCAACCACAATCAAAACCACACACACTAAGAATGTTTCAATTAATTCTTCATTTAATGCACTTGTGAAATCTTTTTGGTCAGTATAAGCTACGATAGTCCAGCCAACTGGCAATGATTTATAAAATCCGACTTTTTCATCTCCGTCTTCAACAAAGCTAACTTCGCCTTCTGTTTTGCCACTTGAAAGTGCTTGTTTGATAGCTATTTCAACAGGTGCATCATGTGATGAATTGATATGTTCTGTATCTTCATCTGAAATGATTTTTCCACTTGAGTTTAGTATTGTTACTTCCATACTTGGGAGTTCTGGGCGTTCGAAATTTTTAAATCTATCTTGGAAGCCTGTCATATCAAGATTCCAGCCAATAGCACCAATCACGCTACCATTTCTTTTAATAGGATAGCCCACTACGCCCATAATTTTGCCGTCTTTAAAGGTTACTTCAGGGATAACTACGATTTGTTTATCTCTAGCTTCTTTATACCAGGCTTGATTTCTAAGGTCGCTTCCATGATTAAAATCTGGATTTTTGCCAATTGTGGAAGAGTTTTCTATCAAATAGCTTCCATCTGAATATACAGCTATAAACTCGCTTCCATACAAATCACTCATAAATTTCAAAACATTTCTTTGAAAGCTTACATTGTCTCTATCAGCCTCAGCTAACCATTTTGCACCTTGCGATAGGTATTGCTCTGCTTCAATCCAAGTCGTAATATTGATAGTAGTGTGAGAAGCACTAATGACAATATTCATCATAGAATTATAAAGCTCAATGATAGAATTTTTCTTTTGTATATAGTTGAATGTGCTCAAACTAAACCCTGCTGCGATAAACAGCCCCAAAACCGTAACTAAAACCTTTTGAAGTAAGCTCAGTCTCATAGTTTCCTACCTTTTGTGAAAAATAATTCCTAATTATATCACAATTTAAGGGCATTTGAGCAAAAAGCAATAAATAAAATTAATATTTAAATTTAATAAAATTTTAAAAAATAGTTTTCGGGCGTGAATTTACCAAATTTAAATTTGACAAATTATTTAAAATGCAAAATAAATTTATAAATTGACGCAAACTATAAAATTTAAGCAAATTTAAGCAAATTTATTAAATTTATAAATGTTTTTTTATCACTTTTAGTATAAAATTTAGCAAAAATTTAATCTCAAAGGAAATCTATGACAAACAATGACATTTTCATAAATAGAGAACTTTCTTGGCTTAGATTTAATACAAGGGTATTGAGTCAATGTGAAAAAAATCTCCCGCTTTTGGAAAAACTTAAATTTATAGCGATTTACTGCACAAATTTAGATGAGTTTTATATGATTAGGGTAGCTGGATTAAAGGCTTTGTTTGCAGCTGGTGTAGTATCTGGCGGAGTAGAAGAAATGACTCCACTCGATCAGCTTAGAGAAATCAGAAAGTATCTTGGTAATGAGCAAAAAAAGCTTGAAGATTATTATAATATGACAGTTGCTGAGCTTTCTAAAGTCGGGCTTCATATAATAGAATACGAAAAAGCAAGTCATAGTGTCAAGAAAAAAGCCGATGAATATTTCGCTTCAAATATTTGGCCCGTGATTGTGCCAATCGCTGTGGATTCGACTCACCCATTTCCGCATTTAAACAATCTTAGTTTTGGACTAGCTGTCAAATTATGTGATAGCGAACACCCTGAGATTATTAAATTTGGTATGGTGCGAATAAGCAGAGTGTTGCCGAGATTTTTCAAAGCTGGAAATGGGATTTATATTTCAATAGAAAGTATAGTGCGAAATCATGCAAGCAAGATATTTCCGGGATACAAACTGCTTTCAAGTTGTGCATTTAGAGTAACAAGAAATGCTGATATGGTCATCGAAGAAGAAGAAGCAGATGATTTTATGATGATTTTGGAACAAAGTTTGAAATCACGCCGAAAAGGTGCGTTTGTGCGTTTGCAAATCCAAAAAGGCACTGATAGTGAGTTATTAAATTTTCTTAATTCTCACATGAAAATTTTCCCAAAAGATATTTATGAATACGAAATTCCGCTAACTCTTGGCTCACTTTGGCAAATTATTGGCGATAAGGATTTTTCAAATTTACTTCTTCCACCTTATACGCCAAAAACTCTACCACCTTTTGGCGAAAATATTTCTATATTTGAAGCTATTGATAAGGCTGATATTTTGACATTTCAGCCATTTGAGAGCTTTGATCCAGTTGCCCAGCTCATCAAAGAAGCTTCCAAAGATCCAAAAGTAATCTCAATAAGAATGACTTTATATAGGGCTGAGAAAAACTCAAATATCATTCAAGCACTAATTGATGCAGCAAATGATGGCAAACAAGTAACAGTTATGGTCGAACTCAAAGCTAGATTTGATGAAGAAAACAATCTTCACTGGGCAAAAGCTTTGGAAAATGCTGGAGCTCATGTGATTTATGGTATTACTGGATTTAAAGTCCATGCAAAAGTTTCTCAAGTAATCCGCCAAGAAGGCGATAAGCTTAGATTTTATATACATTTAGGCACAGGCAATTACAATGGCTCAAGTGCCAAAATTTACACAGATATTAGCTATTTCACAAGCAAAGATGATTTTGCTGTAGATACTACGAGCTTTTTTCATATTTTATCAGGATTTAGCAAAGAACGCCGCCTAGATAAACTCTCAATGTCGCCTATGCAAATCAAAGAAAGATTAATAGAAAAAATCCGCAATGAAGCAAAAATGGGCAAAGACGGCAGAATAATTGCCAAAATGAACGCACTTGTGGATAGCGATATGATTGAAGAGCTCTCAAATGCAAGTAAAGCTGGTGTGCAAATTGATTTGATAATTCGTGGGATTTGCTGTTTAAGACCAGGTGTAGCAGGAGTAAGTGAAAATATAAAAGTCAGGTCAATAATTGGCAAGTATTTAGAACACGCAAGAATATTTTATTTCAAGCACTCAAGCCCAAATTATTACATCTCATCGGCTGATTGGATGCCACGAAATTTGGAGAGAAGATTAGAATTGATGACACCAATTTATGATGTAAATTTACAAACTAAATTAGGCGAAATTTTAAGAATGCAATTAGCCGATAACGAACTTGCTTATGAGCTTGGAAATGACGGCGAATACAAAGCTGCACCAAAAGGTCAAAAAAGCCTTGATTCGCACAAATTTTTTGAAGATTATTTTAATAAATTATTCAAAACCATAGAAAAAGGCAATGACCAAGACAAGGCTCAAATTTTGGCTTCAAAGTTATTAAAAGAGAGTTAAATTTGATTAAATTTAACTCAAAAGAGCTTGAATAAATTTAATTAAATTTATTCAAAAAGGAAGACTCACGAATGCTTTAATTTATGGATTTTTTGGCTATAGTTTTGAAGCTGTCTTTTTTGGCTCTTTTATCTAATTTTTTGACAGATTTTAAATTTGAAGTATCTGTTTTGCCACTAACTGATAAATCTGATTTGATTTTTTCAAATCTTTTTTCGCCAATACCAAAGCAAAATTTATGTTTTAACTTGAAATTTGATATAATCTCAGATTTTTCTAAGGATAAATTTTGAAATTTTTTATAACCGCAACCGATACCGACATCGGTAAAACCTTTGTTACTACTTCACTTTTAAAAGCATTTTTAGATGCAAATTTTAACGCTATCGCATTAAAGCCTGTTCAAACGGGTTGCGAAATAGTGGATAATAAAGCAATTGCACCCGATTTAAACGAATACCAAAAAGTAAATCCTAAAAATGATTTTGCACCAAGATATGCTTTTAAATTCCCTGCTTCGCCACATTTTAGTGCAAATTTAGAAAACGAACGCATAAATATGGGTGAGCTTGAAATTTATGTTAATAAATATGCAAAAAACGCCGAAATTACGCTTGTAGAGGGTGCCGGTGGGCTTTTTGTGCCGTTAAATGAAGATGAGATTTTTTTGGATTTTATTAAAATTTTGCAAATTCCTGTGGTTTTGGTTTGTAAAAATGTCTTAGGTAGCATAAATCACACACTTTTAAACATTGAAATTTTACGCCAAAATGGGATAAAAATCGCACTTTTGGTTGTAAATTTTCACGATGAAAATAATAAAATCGCAAAATCAAATTTGGAGTATTTAAGGTCTAAATTTGACGGCGAAATCGCAGTTTTGCCAAAATTTGAAAATGAAAATTACGAAAAAGCGTCCGAATTTTTTGCAAATTTTGTCCAAAATTGCTCTAAAAATTTGCTAAATTCAGATGAAATTATTGATTTAGAATTTGATAAAAATCACCTTTGGCACCCATATACTTCGGCTTTGCACCCGCTTGGGGCTTATGGCGTAAAATTTGTAAAAGGAAATAAAATTTACACTGATAATGGCGTTTTGATTGACGGTATGAGTTCGTGGTGGTGTGCTACTCTGGGATATAATCGCTCCGAGCTAAATGCGGCTGCAAATACGCAAATAAGCAGATTTTCGCACATTATGTTTGGTGGGCTAACTCACGCACCTGCTGTGAATTTAGGAAAAAAACTGCTTGAAATGATGAGCGAGTTTAGCCATATTTTTTACTGCGATAGTGGCTCAGTTAGCGTAGAAGTCGCCCTTAAAATGGCACTTCAATACCAACAAAACAAAAATCCGCAAAAAACAAAAATCCTAACC
>JAGAZK010000231.1 GCA_017940085.1 Campylobacter sp. | reverse complement strand
GATGAAGCTATAAAGCAAATGCAAAATTATATTGCTAAATTTCCAAATGATGAAAATGCCAAAAAAATGCTAGAAATCATAAAAAACTCAGAGATTAAATTTAATTAAAATATTAAGTCCAAACAGCGTTTATCCAAGCAAAGAAAATATCAAAAATCACTCGTATCCTGTGGTGGCTGAAATTTATGCTGTATATGATAAAAACAATAAAAACCCAAATATCGCCAAAATTTTAAAGTGGATTTTGAGCCAACAAGGGCAAAAAATCATCGAAAATAGCCGATATATTAGAATGAAATAATAAATTTAGTTTTTTCCATTATTACAAAAAAATTTAGGCTCATAGCTCAAAATTTACTTGAATTACGCTTCTACTTTACTTATATTCAAAATCCTTTACAGCTAATAAAAAAATATTGATTTTTATTTTCAATTAAGATAAAGTTTGCTAAACTCACGGAGTTTTAAATTTGAAGTCATTATGTGTTTTATTTTTAATTGATTTTGATTTTTATTAATAAGGAGAATTTATGCTAAAAAAAGTTATTTTTTTAGTGTGTCAGCTAGTTTGGCTTTAGCAAATTCGTTGGAATTTGACGAACTTGTAGTTACTGCAATCGGTTTTGAAAGCAAACTTAGCGATGAGGTGCGAAATGTCTATGTGTTGGGCGAAGATGAAATTCAAGAACACGGATATAGAAGCGTCAGGGAAGCTTTGGAGAAAATTCCGGGCGTAAATATCATACAATCAAGCATAGGCGATAAGCTTGATATGCGTGGTCAAGGCGAATCCGCAAATGCCGCTGTAAAAGTTATGATTGACGGAGTTGCCGTAAATATGATAGACGGAGCTCACGGAACCGTGCCTTTTGATATGATAGCTATCGAAGATGTCGAACGCATCGAAGCTATGCCCGGCGGCGGAGCCGTGCTTTACGGCGGCGGCACAAGAGGCGGTGTTGTAAATATCATCACTAAAAAAACACCAAAAAAATTTTATGCAAATTTTGGCTCTACTATAGGTTCGTATAAATATTATGACGGTAAATTAAATCTCGGTGGCAATGTAAGTGATAATCTTTTTTTAAAACTAGGTACAAAAGCGTTTAAAAGCGACGGATACAGAGATGATGAAAAACAAAATGGTTATTATTTAAGCGGTGCGATAAACTGGCAAATTACCGAAAATCAAAGATTGATTTTTACGCCTAGTTATTATAAAAATAAGCTTGATACGGTTGGGACTTTGACTGCTGCACAAGTTTCGCAAGATAGAAGACAAAATGCAACCCCGGGCGTAACAACCGATGTAAATCATAAACGGATTGAAATGGCGTTGGATTATCAAGCACAAATTGTTGAGAGTTGGACGCTTGACATACTTCCATATTATCAAAAAGTAAAAATAACAAATTTTTCAGATGACGGATACACTAATGAGGGTTTATTTGGAGATGAAAAAAAAGGCGTAAATTTAAAAAATAAGCTTGATTATAGTAGTGGAAATTTTGTATTTGGTTATGATTATGTGTTAAATGAAGGTGATCGCGGTATGCACATGTTTGTTTCGCCTATGCCTATTTTAAGCATAAAACAAGATATTGATATTGCTATTGAAAAAAATACTCACGCTACTTATTTTTATGAGACACATAATTTTAATGATATTTTTGGCTTAAGTGGTGGCGGAAGATATGAGTGGGCGAGATATGATAGCACAAGGATTTCAAAAACCACAAGAACGCAAATGGGCGTAACAACCATAAGCGGCGGCGATGAGATAAAATCAAGAAGAGATATAAATAATTATTCATTTGAAATAACTCCAAATTTCAAATATTCAGATTCGGGAAATATTTATGCTAAATTTGAAAGGGGCTATATTTCTCCTTCTCCTTCATCACTTACTGATAAAAATTCAACAGGTGCTTACTCGACAAATGATTTAAAATCAGAAACCTATCAAACTTATGAAAT
>JAGAZK010000230.1 GCA_017940085.1 Campylobacter sp. | reverse complement strand
TCAGGGAAAGTATCAAACCAACTGTTTTTAAAATAGTGGTGATTTTAAAAACACTTCTTCACACAGCTAGTTGCAAAGTGTGGATTTTATCCAAACTTTGCTTTAAAATTGCTTATTCATTGATAGAGTGGGTTAAAGATAGGTTTATTTTGGTAAATAAATTTAATGATTTTTCAAACAAATTTAGTCAAATTTGGTTATAAATTTGCCTAAATTTACTTTCTTTCAATTCTCTCTGGTCCGCCTTTGTTGATAGCACCTACCACTTTATGTGGGACATAAAGCTCTTCAAGGTATTTGATTTCATTTTCATCAAGTGTGATTTCAAGAGCTTTTACCCAGTCATCTAAATGCTCTGTTTTAATTGCTCCAAGCACAGGGCTATCCACGCCTTTTGCAAACTGCCAAGCAAGGGCGATTTGTGCCATATTTACGCCACGATTTTTAGCTATTTCATCAACCCTAGCGATGATTTTAAGATCAAATTCTTTAAATTCATCGTATTTTACTCGCAAAACTTTGTCTTCATTTGAGCGTTTTGAATATCCATCCCACGAAGTATGGGCTAAATGACCTCCTGCTAGTGGGCTATACGGCGCAATTGCTGTGTCAAACTGCCTACACACAGGGATCAAATCTCGCTCATCTTCCCTATAAATCAGGCTATAATGGTTTTGCATAACGCTAAATTTGGTTAAATTTTCACGCTCGGCACATAGTTGCATGTTAAAAAACTGATAGCCATACATCGCACTAGCCCCAAGCGCACGGACTTTTCCAGCTTTTACTAACTCATGCAAAGCATTCATAGTCTCAAAAATTTCGTGGTCGTAGTCGAAGCGGTGTATCATATACACATCGACATAGTCCATATTTAGGCGTTTTAGCGAGCCTTCGATTTCACGCATAATGGCGTTTTTGCTAAGTTTTCCTTCGTTGAAAAATACTTTGGTTTCAATTACGACATCGTCCCTTTTAACGCCTAAATTTCGAAGCGCCTTACCCAAATAAATCTCCGAATCGCCGTTTGTATAGACATTTGCAGTATCAAAATAATTTATGCCAAGCTCTAACGCCCTTGCGATGACCTTTTCGCAGGTTTTTTCATCAGCGTCAGTCCAAGTAAGAAAATTTGGATTTGGTCTGCCAAAACCCATACAACCAAGGCAGATTTTAGAAACTTTAATTTCGCTGTGTCCTAAATTTGTGTATTTCATAATCAATCCTTTTTGCGGCTTGTCTTTCGGGATAAATTTGGCGATTATTCGTGTTTGCTCACTGCGAAAGGCGTTTAAGCCTTACTCATTCGCTCACACTCTAAAACGCCAAATTTATCTCCAAAATACTTCGCCTTATTTGGTTTTTAAATTTAAATAGTTTAAATTTAAATAAATTTTAGCGAATTTAACTAAATTTAGTGCAATTTTTGATTGAATTTAGAAGTTTTGGGATAAATTTAATTATCCCAAAATATTTTAGAATTTATAAGCTAAACCTAGCATAAGTGAATAATATTTGTTTTTGATCCCAGCACTATCTTGAGATGTTTGAGTTACGCCAGTGCTATTATCTCTCATCCAAGTATCTGCAATCTCGTGCTCATAGTGATCGAAATTAAACTCTCCAAAAAATTTAATTCCATTATTAAATTTATAGCCTAAATTTACATTAAAACCGTAATAATCCATATCTGTAGCATATTCTTTAAAGTGCAAACTTCTTTGATGATGTTTGTCTTGATCGCTAGCTTTGACCCATTTGCTATATCTTAAGTCGCCATTTACTTCTAAATGTTGTCCTTTTTTGTAATTTATATTTAGCCCGGTGTAAGGGTTTTTGAATTTTTGGCTATAGCTAATTCCTGGCTCATCATCAGGATCTTGCCAGAATATCCCTGTGTAAATCCCCCAACCGCCATAAGCTGCCCAAGCAAAGCGAGTTTGTTTGTATCCAATAAGTGGAGCAAATGTAAAAGATTTTATGTTTAAAAATGGGAAATTTGCGTAAAAATCAAATTCATTTGCATATTTTAAATCTGTGTTGCCGTGGTGGGATTCGTGATCTGGAGCTGGACCAGTGTATAAATCCAGTCATAATCGTCCATATGAGCATTTCCTTCATAAAATGTGCTCCAGCCTCTAACGCCCACTTTTGCCCATGAAAACGGAGCAAAAGAAACACCACCTTTTAAAATAGCTGTTGTTTTTGTCTTCCAATCAAGTCTGCTAAGCAAACTTCCATCAGTATCATAAACATATTCTTTTGCCATACCTTGCAATGCTCCGATTTGAGCACTTGCTTCTACGCGACCTTTTGTTGTGGATTTGACTTTGTCCATAAAATTTGCTTCTGCGGCGTTCGCCAGACTTATCATAGACAAAGTTGTGGCTAAAATTACTAATTTTTTCATAAATTTCCTTTGTTTTTATGATTAAAGGCGGTATTATAGCTAAATTTGCTAAAATTTGGCTTTAAATTTTTTGATTAAATTTGATATAATTTTGAGTTTAAGGAGAGATTATGGGACTAAAAAGTGATAAATGGATTAGACAAATGAGTGCCGAATTTGATATGATAAATCCGTTTTGCGAAGAAAATATAGGCAAAGGCGTGGTAAGTTACGGCGTATCAAGTTATGGTTATGATATACGGGTTGGAAATGAGTTTAAAATTTTTACAAATATCGGCGGAACCGTTGTAGATCCAAAGAATTTTGATGAAAAAAATGTGGTTGATTTTGTAGGCGATGTCTGCATTGTCCCGCCAAATTCGTTCGCACTTGCTAGAACTGTGGAGTATTTTAAAATGCCTCGCGATGTTTTAGCGATTTGTCTTGGCAAAAGCACTTATGCAAGATGCGGAATAATCGTAAATGTAACACCATTTGAGCCAGGATTTGAAGGGCATATTACGATTGAGATTTCAAATACAACTCCGCTTCCAGCAAAAATTTACGCAAATGAAGGCATTGCGCAAGTTTTATTTTTGCAAGGTGATGAGCCGTGCGAAGTAAGCTATAAGGACAAAAAAGGCAAATATCAAAGTCAAACAGGCATAACTTTGCCAAGAATTTTAAAATAAGGTTAAAAATGAATTATATTCCATATAGCACCCAAAGTATTGATGATAGCGATATAAACGAAGTCGTTCAAGCGTTGAAAAGTGATTATTTGACAGGCGGAGCAAGAGTAGGGGAATTTGAAAAAGCACTTTGTGATTATACAGGGGCTAAATTTGCTGTTGTGATGAATTCGGCTACTTCTGCCCTACACGCTGCATATAATGCTCTTGGATTAGGGCAAGGTGATGAGATAATCACTACTCCAATTACATTTGCTGCTACTTCAAATGCTGCTTTGATGTGTGGGGCTGAGATTAAATTTGCTGGTGTTTTAGAGAGTGGAAATATAGATCCTGCAACTATAGAAAATTTGATCACAAATCGCACTAAAATCATCACGCCTGTGGATTTAGGCGGATTGCCTGTGGATATGGAGCAGATCCAAAAAATAGCCACAAAACACAATCTAAAAATCGTTGATGATGCTTCTCATGCACTTGGGAGCAGTATAAATAACAAAAAAGTAGGAAATTTAGCCGATGTTAGTATTTTTAGCTTTCACCCAGTTAAGCCTATCACGAGCTTAGAAGGTGGAGCAGTTCTTACAAATGATGAAGAAATTGCTTCTAAAGCAAGACTTTTTAGAAATCATGGCTCTATAGCGAAAAATGCTTGGCATTATGATATAAGTATGCTCGGATACAATTATCGCTTGAGTGATGTTGGGTGTGCTTTGGGAATAAATCAGCTCAAAAAACTTGATAAATTTATAGATATTAGAAATGAAATCGCTGAATTTTATGAGAATGAATTTGCTAAAAATCCGTATTTTTCTACTATCAAAATCCCACAAAATGTTAGATCTAGTAGACATTTGTATATTATCAAGCTATTTAGCAATTTATGGCAATTTAAAGAAGATATTTTCAATGAATTAAAATCTTGCAATATTGGTGTGCAAGTGCATTATATACCGACTTATAAATTTAGTCTTTATGAGCAAAAATATGGTTTGATAAATATTAAAAGTGTTGAGGATTTTTATAATAGTTCTCTTAGCATACCTTGCCACCAAAAAATGAGCTTAGATGATGCCAAATTTGTAGCTAATACTCTTTTTGAAGTGCTTGAAAAATACAGCATTAAGCAAAATACCTAATAGAAGCAAATCCAACTGCCCCGCACTCTAAAACTGCTTTAATTTGCTCATTTTTAAGTATGCCACCAAGTGCGATAATGGGCAAATTTGTTAAATTTAATGCGTTTTTTAGGGCTTTTAGTCCGACAGCTTTTTTATTTGGAGTATCAAAAATAGGGCTAAATATTAAATAATCAGCTCCGTTAATCTCGGCTTTTTTGATCTCATTTTCGTTATGAACGCTTGCAAATTTGATTAAATTTAATGGAGCTAATGGGAGTAAATTTAATTTGTCGCTACTAAAATGAATGCCATCAGCGTTTAAATTTAGAGCTAAATTTATATCATTGTGGATAATAAATTTGGCTTTAAATTTATCTTTTTGACTTATAAAAATATTTGCGTTTTGGGCGTAATTTGCATTGTTTTTATCTCTGTATAAAATAAAATCAGCTTCTTTTAAATGGTCAAATTTGCTAAGTTCAAATTTGTTTGTTATT
>JAGAZK010000229.1 GCA_017940085.1 Campylobacter sp. | reverse complement strand
CAAAACAACCATTAATTTATCTATTATCCATTTACCAATAACAAATATCAGCACAGATACAACAAATTTAAGTGCATATTTGCCCAAAAATGTCAAAATAACCATATAATTAAAATTAGTAACAACGCTTAAATCTGTTGGAATAGTAGGCATTTTAAATCCTTGTATAAAAAAATCCAAAGGCAAAATGCCTTTGGAAAATAAAGCTCCAAATTTGGAGCAAAAATATTATCTTTTTGAGAATTGTGGGCTTCGGCGAGCTTTTCTGCGTCCGTATTTTTTTCTCTCAACTACACGGCTATCTCTTGTAAGTAAGCCCTCAGGTTTCAAAACAGCTCTAAAATCTTTGTCAATAGATGCTAAAGCTCTTGAAATACCGTGTCTTAAAGCTTCTGCTTGAGCTGAGTATCCACCACCAAAAGTTTTAGCAGTAATATCCATCAAACTTTCTTGTTTAGTAACTAAAAGCGGTTGAACAACTTTTAATTTAATCGCCTCATGACCACCAAGCCATGTGTTTAAGTCCATGCCATTTACGACTATTTTACCACTGCCTGATTTAACCCAAACCTTAGCAACAGCTGATTTTCTTTTGCCTGTAGCATATGTTGTTTTTTTTGCCATTATTATTTTCCTTCTTTAGCTATTTGTGCAGTATGTGGATGTTCGCTTCCTGCATAAACTTTGAGTTTTTTAATCATTTCTCTGCCCAATTTTGTTTTTGGTAACATTCCACGCATTGCGAGTTTGTAGAGTTTTTCTGGTTTATTTGCAAGCAAATCACTAAATTTTTCGCTTTTGACACTTCCGAAATATCCTGAATGTCTGTGATAAAGCTTATCTTCTGCTTTATTTGCACCAGTTACTACTGCTTGTGAAGCATTGATAATAACTACAAAATCGCCACAATCTACATTTGGTGTGTAGCCCGGTTTGTGTTTGCCACGAAGAAGCACGGCTGCTTTTGTAAGCAATCTACCAAATCTTTCGCCCTTAGCATCAAGAACGATCCAATCTCTTTGGACTTCGTTTGGCTTCGTTATATTTGTCATAATTTTGCCTTTTGAATTGATTTTTTAAAAAGCGAAATTATACTTGGAATTGCTTAATATATGCTTAATTTAAACTAACTTTCAGCTTAGAACTTGAGTAAATTTAATGTCGTTTTCTCCCAAATACACGACAAATCCGCTAATTTTATGTTGTGGATACAAATTTTTGAGCATTTGCATGTATTGACTGACTTGATTTAAATGCAAATCCGATATTTTGCCTGATTTATAATCAATCACCACAATTTCATTTTCGCCCACGCAAAGCAAGTCAAAACGATACAAATTTTCATCAAAAACGATGCTTTGTTCTTTTAGGATTTTTTTATTTTGAATAATTTGATTAAATTTATCGTTTTTTATTAGTTGTTCGGCTCTAAATTTAATATCTTTAAGTTGTTTTTCGCTCAAAAACGCACCAAATTTATTTTTTAAGGCATAGAAAGCGTTTTGATTATTTTGAGCGTTAAAATCGCTCATTTCAATCATAAAATGAAGTGCGTTTCCAAAATAAATGTGTTCTACATCGTATTGAGCGAAATCTTCATTTTGTGATGATATATTTTGTTTGGCAACTATTTCAAATGGCTTTAAATTTAGCTTTAAATTTGGTTTTAAATCTAAATTTGGCTTTAAATTTGGCTCAAATTTACCAAATTTAGCATTTGGCAAATCAAGCACTTTGACAGGAATTTTCTTGCTAATATATTGTCTTAAATAAGATGGATTATTTCCATTTGGATTTGATTTAGCTAGTATTATCAAAGAATTTTTTGCCCTTGTAAATGCGACATACAAGCGATTTATAAGCTCATCTTTTTCTAGATTTTTGATTTTTTGTTTTAAGCTAAGATATTTTTCATCTCCTAATAT
>JAGAZK010000020.1 GCA_017940085.1 Campylobacter sp. | reverse complement strand
TGTCGTAGCATACGCTGGAAGCCACGATTTTAGTGCAATAAATGGGCAAAATGACGGGATAAAATCTATAAAAAATGTCGGCTCAACTCTAAAACCATTTATTTATGCAAAAGCACTTGATAATGGCATTATTACGCCAAATTCAAAACTAATTGATACTAAATTTATTCTCCCAAATTATACTCCAAAAAACTATAGTGATGAATTTATGGGCATTATTAGTGCCACACAAGCTCTTCAGTTTTCGCTAAATATTCCAGCAGTTCGCTTAAACACGCTTCTAAATCAAGATAGTTTGTATGAAATGCTCAAATTTGCTGATTTGATAGAGTTTGACAAAGAATATTATGGTGCTGGGATCGCACTTGGCGGGATTTCACTTTCGCTTTTGGATTTGACTCATCTTTATACGATTTTTGCGAATAATGGCGAATTAAAACCGCTTGAAATTGGTGGCAAAATAATTGACAAAAATGCTACGCTAATTAGCCCACAAAGTGCGTATTTGGTGGCAAATATGCTAAAAAATACCCCAAGAAGCTATTTAAATAGTGTTTGGAAAAATACGGCAAATAAGCCAAATTTGATGTTTAAAACCGGTACTTCGGCTGATGCTAGAGATTTATATACTATTGCACTTAGTCCAAAATGGACACTTGGAGTGTGGCTAGGAAATTTTGACGGGAGCAAGACTGATGATATAAGTGGCGGCGAGAGTGCGGCAAAAGTAGCTTTTAATATGTTTGATTATTTGGATAAAAAATTTGGTTTTGTTGATTTTATCGCTCCACACGGCATAACAAAACAAAAAATTTGCACAGATGTCTATAACAACGGCATTTGCAAAGACGAACAAGATGATTTTTTGATTGAGAAAGTAAATTTAAAATCAAAATGTGATCTTTTTGATAGTTCAGAACTATATTTTATGATAAAAAGCAAGTATTTAAGTAGAAACGACCTTGAAAACGGCATTTGTGCGAATAAATTTAAACAAATTAGGCCTATTTTAAATGATATTGATGGCAAAATTTTTCAAAATAATAATAATTTCAAGCTTGAAATTACTTGCACGGCTGTATTTGGAGATGAGATTTATATCTCAATAGATGGGCAAAAATATGTCAAAAAACCAAACGCAAAGGCATTTTTTGAGCAGTTTGTAAGCGGAGAGCACACAATAAAATGTCTTGACGAATACTCAAATTTAAGCGAGGCTAAATTTGAACTAAAAGATTAAATTTAATATAATTTTACCAAAATTTAAAGGATATTTCGTGAAAAAAATCTTTTTTGTGATACTTGCTTTGATGCAGTTTTTGTGGGCCTTTGAGATTAATAGTGTAGAATATAAAAATGATTTTTTGAGCTTTAAAGGAAGCGGATTTAGCAAGTTTGGTGTAAGCAAAGAAGAAATCATCAAAACCAAACCAAAAATGAGTGGTATTTACGAATTTATCAGTGATAAAGAAATAAATTTTTATCCAAATTCAATCTTTCCCAAAGGACTTGAGTTTGAGTGTTTGAATTGTGAGAATAAATTTAAATTTAGTGTTTTAAATTTTGAAATTGTGAGCTTAAAAGCTATCAAAAATGGCTTTGCGGTGGTTAAATTTAATGATTTTCTTAGCCTAGATGAAATGAAAAAAAATCTATTTTTATACAAAAATAATAATCTATCTAAAAATGCCATCGATTACGAGCTTAGCAGCGATGATAACCGCACTATTTTTATTAAATTTGATCCAAAATTTAATGATATAAATCTCAAAATTAGCTCAAATTTAAAATCAATTCATGGAATAAATTTACTCAAAGATGAAAGCGTAAATTTAAATGATGCTGAGTTTATTGAAAATAAAACAGCACTAAATTTGACTAAAATTTTACCAATTTCAAAAGCTTATGATGACGGCAGTATCGGCGTGAGACTTTATTTCAAAGACTATATAACGCCATCAGCTAAATTTATCAAAGTAAAAAATGTCTCAAAAATATCTCTTACTCAGCCAAGCTGGGACGGGATTAGCATAAATAACGAATGGTGGAGCTATTGTGTTGATATTAAAAGCGATGAATTTAAGCCAAATACAAACTACCAAATCAGCCTTTTAAAGGGATTTGGGGATAATAGAAATCTTTTAAGGAATAAATTTGATTTTAATATCACTTTGGGCGATAGAAAGCCTTTTGTTAAATTTAGCGATAGCAAAAAATTTATTCCAAAATCTGCTCAAATCGCTTTTAAAAGTGCAAATTTAAATGAAATTGATGTTTTGGTTTCAAAAGTGAGCAATCAAAATATTAGGTATTTTTTAAATTATGAGCGATACGGAGAAGTAGCAAGTTACACAAAAGAAATAATAAACAAAAAATTCACTCTAAATAGTGCTAAAAACGAGATTAAAGAACATAAAATCAATCTTGATTTCAAGGGTTTTGAAGACGGGATTTATGAGATTGCTATTTCATACAAAAATGACGATGAAAGATACACTATCAACAAAACTGCCTATATCAGCGATATTACAGCTCTAGCGACACTTAGCGAAAACGGAGCTTTTATTTTAACAACTCGTTTAAGCAATGGCGAGATCCTCCCAAGAGCCAAAGTGCAGATTTTTTCTGATAAAAATGATTTGATTTTTGAAGGAAGCAGCGATTCAAAGGGTATTTTAAATATCAAACAAAAAGATTTTTTAAACAAAAACCCAAAATCAATTCTTGTTAAAAAACACAAAGAAAGCGGATTTGTAATTTTTGATGAAGCGATTTCTAGGATAGACAAAACTACGACAAATGTGCGTTCAAAATTATATTTTGCGAGTAATTTAATAAAGCCAAATGAAAATTTAAAAGGCATTTTTTTTATGAAAGATTTAAATTTCAAGGCTTTGAAAAATTTACCAATTTCGCTCAAAATCACAGATCCAAAAAATATTGAAATTATCAACAAAAAGCTTAAAACCGATGATTTTGGCTCTGTTTTGATAGATGAGAATATAGGTGAAGTTACTGGAATTTACAAAGCTGAGATTATTTTTGAAAACAAAATCGTAGCAAGTAGCGCATTTAGCGTAGAAAATTTTATCCCAAATCGTATTAGAAATGAAATTTTGCTTGAAAAAACCGAGTTTTTCGCACCGCAAAAACCAGAGCTTAAATTAAATGCAAATTATTTAGTCGGACTTCCAGCAGCAAATTTAAAAGCAAATTTAATCAGCAATTATTCACAAAAAAAGCTTAAATTTGATGAATTTAGCGGATATTCTTTTGTAAATGAAAAACTAAGTTCAAATTATGCTTTGCAAACAAATGTCAAAAATTTTATCTTAGATCAAAATGGCTCAAAAGAAGTTATTGTGCCAATACCTGAGAATTTGAGTGTATCAAATGCACTTGAAGTGATGTTAAATTTCAGCGTATTTGACAGCGACAAAACTATCAACAAATATCAAAATATCGTGTTTTTTCCATACAAAACAATAACTGGTATTAAATCAAACAAAAATTACGCCTCTACAGATGAAGAAATAAATTTTGATCTACTTTCACTTCAAAGCCAAAGCAAAAAACGCTTATCAAACGAGCTTGAAATTGAAATATATTCAAACAATTTTAGCTATATTTTCAATGGTTCAAATTTCGTAGAACAAAACGAATTTGCCCTAATAGACAGCTTTAAAACGAATAAATCATCTTTTTCATACAAATTTAAAAATGGTGGAAATTATTTAATCGTAGCAAATGATTATAAAAATGGTAGCAGTGCAAGTGTGAGCGTAGATGTGAGTGGTTGGGGATACTGGGGCAAACTCAATCCAAAAGATCTCAAAACCGCCAAAATAACTTTGCAAAAAAGCAAATTTAAACCAGGCGAAACTATCAAAGGCACGATAAATTCAGTCATACAAGACGGGATTTTGAGCGTTTCTTTGATTTCAGATGAAATTTTGGATTATAAAATCAAACAAATCAAATCAAACTCAACAAATTTTGAACTAAAAATCCCAAAAAATTTTACTGGCGGTCATATAAGTGCTAGTATTTTTAGACCATCTACTCAAGATAGCTCCCCTATTCGCTCGTATGCGAATATCCCTGTGTCTGTGGATAATAATTCTCATGAGGCAAAAATTGCTATTTCTCACGCACCTACAGCCAAAACAGGCTCAACCCAAACAATTTCTCTAAAAACTAAGCCAAACTCCAAAGTCGCTTTGTTTGCTGTGGATTTTGGTATTTTAGACATAATAGAACAAAAAGAAATCAATGCTTTTAGCGATTTTGACAAGCCTTTGTTTTATAATCTTAGATATTTTGATATTTTTGATGAAATTAGCACTTATACTACCAAAGCAAATGCTCTTAGTTTTGGTGGCGATGAAATGGTTTCATTAAAAGCTGCCAAAAGAGATTTAAGTCCTGTCAAAACCCAAAAAGAAAGCTCATTTATACTTATCAAAGAAGGCATAAGCAATGCAAATGGGGAGTTGAAATTTGATATTAAATTTCCATCAAATCTTAATTCCAAAGTCCGTCTAAGTGCTATAGCAATCGATGATAATTCCATAGGTTCAAGCAATTCTTATTTAGAAATAAAAGATGACATTATCATCAAACCCGCCCTGCTTTCTTATATGATAAATGGCGATGAAATTGATTTTGGACTAAGTATTTTAAACACCACAAACGAGCAAAAACAAATCAAGCTTGAGATTTTGTCTTCATCAAATTTACAAATTGGTAAATTTGAGTCAAATTTGAGCCTAAAACCGCTTGGAAGCACAAATGAAAGTTTTAAATTAAAAGCACTTGATTTAGGAAATGCAAATTTGGTTTTTAAAGCTGGAGATCATAAATATGAGCTTAAATTTAGCATAATTTCGCAGTATCCATCAAGCAAATTTCAAAAAAATGGCTTTGCACAGAAAAAAACAAATATATCTACCAGCGACCAAAGCTACAAAGAACTTTTTGTAAATATCGCCCCAACGCCTGTAGTGTTTGATTTGGCTTATGATCTTAAAGATTATCCTTATGGTTGCACTGAACAAATAGCTTCAAAAATGATAGCACTCGATTATTCGTATAATAAAGACGCCAATCAAACCACGCTTGATGAGCTAAATAGATATGCTAAAATCTTGCTTTCTCGTCTTAAAGACAATGGTGAATTTGGATTTTGGAGTGCTTATGGATACACTGATAAGTATGTTTCAGTTTATACAAGCGATGTTTTATTAGATCTTGATACAAAATACAAATTTTTGGGCGATTATCAAAGAAATTTGATTTTTAGCGGTTTAAAAAATACAAATTCAAACAATTTCGTGCGACTTTATGCTGATTTTGTCTTAAACCGATACAAAAAACTCGAGCAAAGAGAGATAAATTATGTTTATGACAACAAAATTTATGAATATAACGCTCTAAGCACACTTTTGATGAGTGCGATACTCAAATCAAACAATATGCAAAGTGAATTTTATACCCTAAATAAACAAATTAAATCAAATGATTATAAGCAATTTAGCAAAATCTCTAAAGATGAAGCCGATAATTATGAGAGTGAGCTAAAAAATATGGCATTTGCTTTATATGTTTATAGCTATCTTGACAAAGACGAAATATCACAAAATCTAAGCAAAGAAATAAGTGGGAATTTGTTAAATCTCTCAAATACTCAACAAAAAGCTTTTGTAATTCGCAGTTTTGATAAATATTTCAAAAATGCTGATAAAACCACTAAATTTGCACTTGAAATTGATGGCAAACAAAGCGAATTTAATGCTCAAATTTCAAGAAAATTTACTCCAAAAAATAAGCAAATTTCAATTATCCCACAAGATGATAAAGGCGTGTTTTATTCGGTATTATCTTTTGGATACGAAAAAACAGCTCTCAAACACAAAAATTACGATCCAAGCGAATTTGACAAACCAAATCAAAGCAAACAAATCAAAATTTACCGCGAATTTGTTGATAATAGTGGCAAAAAAGTAAATTTAAACTCACTTAAAATCGGTGATCAAATTTTTGCCAAAACACGGGTTTTTGCAAATTTTTGGGTAAGAAATTTAGCAATTGATGAAGGCGTGAGTAGTTGTTTTGAAGTTATAAACGAAAGACTTTATCCAAATATTAGAACAAAAGCTACAATTGATAGTGCTAAATTTAATCACAAAGAATATCTAGATGATAGAGTGTTTTATTTCCCAAGTGATTTTATGCGTGAGATAGTGATTTTTACGCCATTGAGCGTAATAATTAGTGGCAAATGCTCACTCCCAGCCACCAAAGCAATATATATGCAAGATGAAAATTTAAACGATTATGATTTGGAGATGCTAAATTTTGAAGTTAGTAAGTAAATTTGATGATTAAATTTGCACAAATTTTTGCTAAAAAGTCTGAAATCGCTCAAGCAAATTTTACGCAAGATGAGCCAAAAAATTTGCAAAATCTTGGTTTAGATGAGCTAAAAAAGCTTAAAATTTGCCTTATTTTGCAGTTTTGTGTGGTTGCAGTATTTTCTGTGGTAATTTGGGCTGTATTTATAAAAACTTCGCTTTTAAATAGTGTGATGATTTTGCTAAATTTAGCTTATGTGGCGTTTGCAATAGTATTTTTAATCAAAATTTATCAGTTTTTTGTCATTTCTAAATTTGTAAGCAAATTTTTGTGGATAAAATACCTTTTTGGTGTGTTTATTTGCATTGGAGTGCTGTATTTGATGAATGATTTTTTATATACAAACAAAATGACAGATTTGTATAATAAAAATAAATTTCGCTCAATCATAGCTGTAATCATATTTTGCTTTGGTTTTGCTTTGGTATTTTATTCATACAAAACACTAAAATACAAAAAATATTTTTTGCTCTCTTTTGGGTGTTTTGCACTCATACTTGTGCCTGATTTTGTGATTTTTATCTCATATATATTTGCGGATTTTAATATATATAAGATTATTTTTGAAATTATCATTTCTGGTTTGTCAGTTATGAGTTTATTTTTTGTTTTGAAGCTTGGATTTTTTATTTATGCTCCAATACTGATTTTAATAAATATTTTGCTTGAATTTTTAGCTTATAATAAAT
>JAGAZK010000228.1 GCA_017940085.1 Campylobacter sp. | reverse complement strand
TTGAAAAAGCAATTGCTCTAAGAGATGAGATCAAAAAGCTAAAAGAGCTTTGAGTTTTTGCAAAATTTGCGTGTTTTGTGATAAACATTGTCTTGTATAACCCTAAGCTTAAAATCATATTTTTCAAGCAAATAATGCAAAATTATTTTAAATTTAGTGATTTTATGGATTTGTTAAATAATAAATTTGCTCCAAATTTACTTATAAATTTAAAAAATTTATTCAAATTTCAAATTTTTAAGCAAACATTAAACTAGGGTTTAAAAATCGTTTTTTTTTTTTTTTTGTATTATAAATGAAAATTAAATTTAGTGTTTTTTTTTTTTTTTTTCTAAACGCCGTATTTACGGGCTATTTTATAGGATTAAAAAACTAAACTAAATTTAAACAAACTAAGGAGATAAATATGAAACTCAAATTTAGCCTTATTGCCACATTTCTTTTGGCACAATTTGCACACGCTTACTCTCTAGAACCAGTATATACCCAAAACGGCAATACTTATGATATATTTGCCGGTGATCCGCATCAATATCCGGAAATTATAAATGCATTTGATGATGAAGAATTAATAAATCAATCTGGCAACACCATAAATATAGATTTAGGTTCTGTATCTTTGCTAGATAATATATACGGCGGAGTTAAGATTGATGGTGAAGTAAAAAACAATACCATAAATTTTAACTCTGGCACCGTAGATGAAATTGCTGGCGGATATTCTGACCAAGGCAATGTCTCACATAATACAATCAATATTTTAGGCGGAAAAGTAGAAGCTAGTGTATATGGCGGAAATTCTCGAGATTCTTATGCTACTAATAATACTATAAATTTTATAGCCGGCGAAATTGGCGGATCAATATATGGCGGATATTCTTTTATGGGCGGATATTTTAACCCCGATGCCGCATATAAAGGCAATACCCTAAATATCGGCTCACCTTCTAATCCAGTATCATCTACTCTAAAAGCAAGAAATTTATATAATTTTGAGTTTGTTAATTTTTATATTGCAGACAATGTCGCAAACGGCACTAATATTTTGTATTTAAATGAAAGCAAAGGTAGTATTGATTTAAGAGAATCAAAAGTGGTTGTTCATTTTAATCCAAACAATTTAAATGACGGCGATATTATCAATATCATCAAAACAACAGATACATTTGATACTTCACAACCTATCCTAAAAATAGGTGCTTTTTCCTTGCATAATAATCAGCTTTGGAATATACACAATAGAGGCTTGGATTTAAATTTCAGCAAAGCAACTCTAAATGCCTCTACAGCTACAGCTGACGAAGAAACCAAAACCTTTCTCGAATCCAAACTCACTCAAAGCATAATGGTAAATGAGAGTGCAAATAATTTGAGTGAAAATATGGACAATATCTCAAATATAGTAGCTACAAATTCAGTCGCTGGTGTAGATTTGAGTTCATTTGCATTTGCCGGAGTTGGCACCAAAAAATACAAAACCGGCTCATCGATCGATCAAAAAGCACTCTCAATCAATGCAGGAATCGCAAAAGATTTTGAATTTGATTGGAGCGGAGACTTTTTGGGTGGATTGTTTTTAGAATTTGGATTTTCAAAATATGAGAGCAAACTAGACAACGGCTTTACCAACGAAGGAGATGCTAAATTTTTTGGTATCGGAACATTTAGTAAAAAAATGTTTAAAAATGATTTTTATGGCATTATTGGAGCTAGAATCGGTCAAGCGATGAACTCTTATGATGATCAAATCGGCGGCACTAAATATAATTTTGATTTCTCAAGCCTTTATTTTGGAGCAAATTTAGGTGCAGGAAAACTCATAAATTTGACAGACTCAAATACTCTTGATGTTTATACTAAATATTTCTTTGTTCATACAAATGCCGATGAAAACGAAGCAGGCGGTATAAAAATAGAATTTGACGCAGTAAATTCTCATCAAATTACTTTAGGTGCTAAAGACAACATCGCATTTGATGAAAAAAATAAAATTTACGCACTTGCTGATGTGAATTATAAATTTGGCGGAAAATCAACTGGTGCAATCAAATCGGGAGTTTTCACAGCAGACATTCCTAGTCCGGCACTCAAAGGCACATATTTTGGACTTGGAGCAGGGTATGAGAGAAGCCAAACCAAAAGCTTAAATTTAAGCATCTCGGCTAAAGCTTATCTTGGCAAAGAACAAGGGG
>JAGAZK010000227.1 GCA_017940085.1 Campylobacter sp. | reverse complement strand
GTTTATATGAAAAAGGTGTTTATGATTATATAGAATTGTATGTCGTGCCTGATACTCTTGATAAAATTCCACTTTGGCAAAAGCTCCAAATCCCATTTATACTCCACGCTCCACATTTTATGCATGGCGTAAATTTAGCCAATAAAGACAAATTTGAATACAATCAACAAATTTACTCTCAAGTCGAGCAGTATAAAATAGCTCTAAATGCCAAATACACAATAGTTCATAGCGGTATGGAAGGCGATATAAACGAAACTATAAGACAGCTTGAAATCATCAAGTCAAAAGATATATTAATAGAAAACAAGCCATACAGAGCTCCTTTGGGAGATAGGAATTATTGTAGGGGCTATGATATAAATGAAGTCTATCAAGTCATCTCTAAGATAAATTGTGGATTTTGTTTGGATATTGGTCATGCTATATGCACTGCTAATTCTTTAGGCAAAGATCCTTATGAGTTTGTGAGAGAATTTAATAAATTAAAGCCACTGATGTATCATATTTCTGATGGACAAATAGATTCAGATCTAGATATGCACTTGCATTTTGGAGATGGAAATTATGATTTTGATAAGATTTTTAGCATAATTGATAAGAGCAAATTTATTTCTATTGAGACTTCAAAAGATAGCAAAACTGATTTAAATGATTTTGAAATAGATATGGATTTTATACACGCCTTTCAAAAAGCCTAAATTTAACCAAATTTGAGATTAACTCAAATTTGGTTAGTAAATTTGATTAAATTTAATCAAAATGACGAAATAATCGCACCTTTGTATTGTTTGGCGATGAAATCTTTGACTTTTTTAGTTTGCAAGACTTCATTTAAAGCCTTGATTTTTGGGCTATTTTCATTGCCTTGTTTGACTGCAATTATATTTGTGTAAGGATTATTTTTGCCATCTTCTATCATAATAGAATCTTTGCTCGGATTTAAATTTGCATTAAATGCAAAATTTGAATTAATCACAGCTGCATCAACATCATCAAGAGTTCTAGGAAGAGTAGGGCTTTCTAGTTCAATTATTTGAAGATTTTTTGGATTTTTGGTTATATCCATTGGAGTTCTAAGCTCGACTTTAGTATCTACTTCAATAAGACCAGCTTTTACAAGTAAATCCAAAGCTCTACTTTCATTTGTAGGATCGTTTGGAACTGCTATTTTAGCACCATTTTTTAGGTTTTTTAGATTTTTGATTTTTTTGCTATAAACGCCCATTGGTTCAAGATGAACACCTATTGTTTTGACTATTTTTGTGCCGTTGTTTTTGTTAAATTCAATCAAATACGGCTCATGTTGAAAGAAATTTGCGTCCAAATCGCCACTATCTGTAGCTTTATTTGGCGTAACATAATCATTAAAAACCTTGATTTCTAGCTCAAAACCTTTGGATTTAAGATCATCTTTGACTATCTCTAAAATCTCAGCGTGTGGGATTGGAGTAGCACCTACTATTAGTTTTTCTGCTAGTGCTGCACTTATCATACTAGCACTTAAAACTGCAGCTAAAAGAATTTTTTTCATAAACTTCTCCTTGAAAATAAATTCAGCAATTATATAAAAAATATTTAAAATTTGAGTCTAAATTTTAAATATTTGTGCTAAGAATATTTTGTGTAAAATTTTTTGTAAAACTATATGTAAAATATTGCGTAAATAAAGTCAAATTTGACTAAGGGGATTATTTATCTCTTAATTTGAGTTCAGAAACTACTTTTGTATAAGTTTCGTAGTTTGTCTTTTTAAGGTATTTCAAAAGTCTTTTTCTTTTGCCAACTAGTTTTAAAAGACCTAATCTTGAGCTAAAATCTTTTTGATTGACCTTAAGGTGTTCTGTAAGCTCACTAATTCTTGTAGTAAGCAACGCAATTTGAACTTCTGGCGAACCTGTAT
>JAGAZK010000226.1 GCA_017940085.1 Campylobacter sp. | reverse complement strand
TAAAATCAAAATTGTTCCTTTTGCCATAAATTTATTATTTCTTCGATACTTAAATTTTTTGTTTGTTGGATTGCAAAGCCCAAATTTGAAAGCTCATCAAACAATGATTTTTGCATAATTGGCAATGATTTTTTAATTTCATCGCTAAGCGAAAAACTAGTAGGTTTGATTCTTTTTGGCACGACAGCAAGTATTTTTGTAATAGGACGATCGCCTGTTAAATCCATCATTTGGAGAGTTTGAAGCATTTCTATTTCGTGAGCAGATCCAGACCAAGAAATTGATTTTGGCATAGCTTCAAAATCAAAATAATAAACATCTCCAATCTCGCTATCATCTGCATCAATACAATCTACAATAACCACAAAATCATATTCAGCGATAATCGGTATTAGCAAATTTGCCATAGTCCCGCCGTCAATAAAATCTATGCTATGAATACTAGAAGTGAAAGAAAAATTGTTTTTTATAAAATTAATGAAATGAACGCCGACACCTTCATCGGCGAACATTACATTTCCTATGCCCAAAACTAGGACTTTCAAGCAGTTTGCTCTTCGTCTATGTATTTATAACCGCTCACAATAGCGTCAGCTGCTCCGTCTTTGCCTTTTATGGCATTGAAAATCACCATATAAACATGCACAGGAACAAAAATCATTATAATCCACATACAAATATGATGAACCAAACGAACAGTTGCAAGACCGCCCATCATAGACTCAATTGCTCTCATAGGAGCATACAAAAGCCCACCAAGACCATCATGATATACATGAACATAAAGAACTAACCCAGTTAAGCAAATCAAAAACAAAATCACATAAAAAAACGCATAAGCCACAAATTGCAAAGGATTATAAACGCCTTTTAAGTGCGGATGTGGGCCTAAAAACAAATAATATTTTATTTGAGCTATCCAAATTTTTGGATTAATCGCATCAGAAAAACTAATAACTTCTTTACGACTTTCTTTATCTATCATAAAAAGATAAAACTTGAAAATAAAACAAGCAATCAAGACAAATCCTACTATTTGATGAGCAGCACGCCATTTGGCGTTCATAAAATTTGTAGGCTCTGGATTTACCACAGGAGCTACAAATACATAAGCCAAATAAAATCCGCTAACTACCAAAAATGTGATACTAATAGCTCTTAGCCAATGCGTTAATCTCAAACCGACCGAAAACTCATATACTCGCCTAATGGTGCGTTTTTTAGTATTTACCATTTTTAGCTCCTTTGTTTATTTGCTTTGTTCGTCTTTGGCTTTTAAATTTGGATTTACTTTATATTCGCTAAGTTTATTACCTTTAGTATCCATCACATGAACAGCACATGCAATACAAGGATCGTATGAGTGAATTTTGCGGATAATTTCTAAAGGTTGTTTTAAATCTGCAATTTTTAGCCCAACTATACAAGCCTCATAGCTTCCCATTTGATTTTTGGCATCTTTTGGACTTGCATTCCAAGTAGATGGAACTACAGCTTGCCAATTTTCTATTACGCCATTTTTGATTCTACACCAATGACTAAGCACACCTCTTGGGACATTTAAAATAGCTCTACCTTTGTATTCTTTGTTTTTATCAATTACATAAGGTGCACAAGTTTCGCTATCTACTTTTAAATTTGCTATCAAATTATTAAACGCTATTGAAGCATTGTCAGCTATAACTTTAGCTTCTATCATACGACAAGCAGTTCTTCCAAGCGTAGAAAGCACAGCTGGAACTGGAAGTCCAGTATCTTTTAAGAATTGATCTACTACTTTGACTACTTTTTCATTGCCTTTAGCATAATTCACGACTATATTTGAAAGCGGTCCTACTTGCATAGGAAGTCCGTCATATCTAGGAGCTTTAATCCAACTATATTTTCCTTCTAAGTCAAATACTTTTGAGTCTTCCATTTGACCTTTTGAATTCATTGTTTTTTCATCTTTAAGACCTGTGAAATTTGGCTCTGTTTGTCCGTCATACGGATGAAGTGGAGCTGGATTTTTATACCAAGATCTTGTAGCTTCTTCTGTGATTTTGCTTTCGTCTATTTCATGAACCTTGCTTATATCGCCATTTAATATAATACCGCCATCAAATAAATATTCATTTGCTCCAATTTGGAAGTCTTGGAAAGTGAATAAATTTGGCACACCGACATCATTTAATACACTAGCTTCTTTTGCATAAGCTTTTCCAGCCATAACAAGATCTGGATAATAAGCTCGGTTGATAAAATCTGTTACTTCTTGAATTTTAATCAAATATTCACCCAGTCTAGCTGGGCTTTGAAGATCCATTACGCAAGTTACACCACCTACGGTTAGACTTTGAGGGTGTGGTTGTTTGCCACCAAATACAGCCAAAGCTTGAGCTGCGGTTCTTTGGATACGCAAACATTCCAAATAATGGCTAACTGCGATTAAATTTTGCTCAGGTGTCAAATGATAAGTCTTATGTCCCCAATAAGCATTTGCAAAAGGTCCAAGTGCTCCTTTTTCTACAAATTTTTTCACTCTATCTTGAACTAATTTGAGTTGATCTTCACCGCAAGCATAAGGAAAATCAGTATATTTAAAAGCTTCTTCACTTGCTTTTTTTGGATTTGCACTCAATGCACTTACAATATCGACAAAATCAAGTGCATGTAGTTGATAAAAATGCACTGGGTGATCGTGCAAGAAAAGTGCTGTGTTCATTAGAGTTCTTGTAAGTTTGGCATTTAAAGGCGGGGTAATTCCAAGTGCGTTTTCTACAGCTTCAATACCAGTTCTATAATGCGAAAATGTGCAAACGCCACAAATTCTTTGAGTCATAAACCCAGCATCTCTTGGGTCTCTACCTTTTAAAATAACTTCTAGTCCTCTCCACAAAGTTGAGCCACTATAAGCTTCTTTGACTACATTATTTTCATCAACGACAACTTCAATTCTCAAATGTCCTTCAATTCTAGTTATCGGATCTACTACTATTCTTTGGCTCATTTATTACTCCTTATCTTTTGTAACACTTGCTACTACTGCATGAGCTGCTATCGCTACACCTGTGATAGCCAATACTCCTATGCCGATTTTGTCTGTAATCGCATCTGCGCCAAGACCACCAAATACACTCTTATAAAGTCTATCAGCTAATGGTTCTTCAAATGGTCCCATTGTGTCCCAAAAATCAGGTTCAGAGCAACCAATACAGCCATGTCCTGCTTGTATAGGCCAACTTGTATGAGAATTAAATCTTTCTTGTGAGCAATTATTAAATGTATATGGACCTTTGCAACCTACTTTATATAAACAATATCCATTTTTTGCACCATCATCGCCAAATCTCTCTACAAATTCACCTGCATCAAAATGTC
>JAGAZK010000225.1 GCA_017940085.1 Campylobacter sp. | reverse complement strand
TACCTAGAACCTAACCAAGACCTTAAATTAATCAAAGATAGCAAACACGGCGATTATTACGAATTAATAGATAAAATAAGCGGTGAGCCACTAGATAAACCAAAACCAAAAATAAGCTTTGTTAAGGCGGCTAAACCTAAAACAAAATCTAAACCAAAACCACAGCCTAAATTAATGCCTAAGATTGAAAAGCCTAAGCCGATTAAAAACAAGCCTAAACTTGATTTTACACCACGCCTAGTTAAAAACACAGACAAAGAAGCAATAAGTTTTTATACAGAACACGGCTATAAAGATTTAAGATATATAGCCGAAAATCCAAACACTAAGGAATTTGCACCTGATACAAAAAAACAGCTCAAAAAATTTAATAAAAGGCTAGATGATATGTTTGATGAGTATAAAAGCAATGTAGAACCAAATATACCTTTATATAGGGGTATGAGATTTGATGATAAGAAATTTGGCGAATTTTATGCTAAAATTACAAAGGGTGATGATTTTATATTAGATGAAAATTTTATAAGTAGCTTTACCACTGATGATATAATTGCAAAAAGATTTGCAAGGGCAAAAGATGAGAAGCGAAATGAAGTTATTATTAATGTATTATCTAATGGTGAGAGTGAGTTAAATATTAGAGATTTTAGCGAATATTGGCACGAACAAGAAGTAATTCTAAAAAAAGGAACAAAAATGAAAATTAAAGAGATTAAGCAAGAAAAGAACAAATATGGTGGCGAAAAAATAGAAGTAATTGCCGAAAAAGTCAAAGACACAGGCAAAACCCAAGACAGCAAACCAAACACAGACGAAAAATACTTTAAAGGCAATACATTTATTGTAAGCGATTGGCTAAAAGACCAAAAAGTAGATTATTCTAATAGATTTTGCCCCGTAGTAGGATAAAAGGCGGATTAATTCCCGGCTTGCTTTTTTTAAATTTCTACTAATAAGCAAATTATTAAAAGTTTTTTTTGCGTTTTTTTAGCGATATAGTGTATAATTCTTTTAAGCACTATTAGCCCCCTTATAGTGCCGTATTTTCGTTTCCTTAACTTCTTACTTTTTTAGACTTATTAAAAAAAGAAAAAGGAGATATTAATAAAAATAGTGCATTCAAAAAATAGAACCCTATGCCTAAGACCGATAAAATCGGCTCCTACCCGAAAGGTTATGAGCCTAAGGTAGAATTAGACCTAGCCGCAGAGAGTTCGTTGGTGGTATTATATAGTAAAACAAGGAAGAAGTCAAATGGACATTAACATTTTAAAACCATTTGAGCCTTTATTTCGTGGCTCTTTGAGCGATAAAAGGCTTATAATTTTTTATGGTGGTCGTGGTGGTGGTAAAACAGACCAAATAACGCTATTTTTACTATATAAAGCTTTAACGGAAAAAAATATCACAATCTTAGTAGGGCGTGAATTTGAAAAAGCTAATATTAATTCACTTGTAAGCAATTTCAAGCGGTGGATTTATGCGTTAAATTTGGACAATGTATTTTTAGAGCAAAATGTCAAGTTATTAAAAATAACTACTCAAAAGATAATCTGTAATGCGACTAATACTGATATTTTGTTTTTAGGTATAAATCATAATTCCATTATGAGCATTAAATCCATACCAAATATTAAATACGCTTGGATTGAAGAAGCTAATTATTTGAAAGAGCAAACATATAGAATATTAACGCCCACCATAATATATCAAAAGTCTTTTATCGCCCAAACTTCCATCAAATAAAGGCTTAAATTTGCTTATAATTTGAAAATCTAAAATCACTCTTTAATCTCAGCTTCTATTATATCATCGTTGTTGTTGGCGTTTGGTTCTACGAAGTTAATATTAACTTTTATGTCTTTGGCGGCTATGGATTGATTAATTTCTTTGTTAATATTTTGTTGTATTGCGACTAGTGGTGTTTTTTGATTATCTAGTTTCAGAAATAGATGATGACTATATGTGCTTCAATATCTATATTGGTAACGCCGTCTTTTTTCAAAAGTTGGTTTTGGACTAATAAAACTATTTTCTATGCCCATAAATATCCTAAAATCTAGATAAATTTACTAAATAAATTTAGATTGATTTGTTGGTTTAAATAATTTCTAAATTTATCCCCAAAAATTTAACCAATCACGGCTTTAAATTTATTCAAATTTGCGATAAAACATGCAAATTTATGGTTAAATTTAATCTCAAATTTAGCAGTAATTAGGGCTAAATTTGCTCACCAATCTTTAAGATTTTGATTTTTTAGTAGAATTAGAATCTTTTTTGGATTTTTTGGTTGATTTTTTGGTTTTATTGTTATCTTTGTTAGTTTTTTTGGCTGTAGTTTTGGGGCTGTCTTTTTTATCTGATTTTTTAGCGGATTTTAGATTTGAAGTATCTGTTTTGCCACTAACTGACAAATCTGATTTGATTTTTTCAAATCTTTTCTCACCGATGCCTTTTATATTTTTTATGTCTTCAATTTTTTCAAATTTATTGTTTTTTCTATATTCTATGATAGCCTCAGCTTTGTTTTCTCCGATACCTGGCAACATCATAAGTTCATCTTTTGTAGCTGTGTTTAAATTTACTTTAGCGAATAAAAAAGTTGTTAATATAGCAGTTAGAAATAGGATTTTTGAGAGTTTCATAGTATTCCTTTAGATAAAGTCAAATGAGCAAAAATTGTAACATAAACCAATTTATCCAAAAATTATCAAAAATATTTAATTTGTAATTTTAATTAAATTTAAAGAAAAGAATAAAACCTTTGAAAAACACAGAAGAACAAGTAAAAAGATATGAGAATATAAAAAGAAGTAAAACAAAGTCCGCAACGACCTACTTTCCCCGTCCCAGTAAGGGATAGTATCATCAGCCATGATGAGCTTAGCTTCTTGGTTCGGTATGGAGCAAGGCGTTTCCTCATCTGTATAGTCACGGACAGTGTTAAATAAAAAAT
>JAGAZK010000224.1 GCA_017940085.1 Campylobacter sp. | reverse complement strand
TAATCAAATTTCTTAGAGCCAAATTTAGCCCTAAGAATAATTAATATTTTTTTGAAATTCTTTCAAGCGAATATAAATCGATCTCAATTCAGTAATAGCTGTCCAGTTGTTGGTAAATATACTAAAACTAGCTCTTACTTGATTAAAAGCATTGCTAACTTGAATCAAAACCCCAAGCGTGATTACTTTGGTAAAAATGCCCGGTCCCATTATCAAATACGGCACAATAACTAAAATTTGATTAAACGAATTTAGCCAAATATCAAAATACCCATAATGCAAAAACAAGCGGTTGTAATTGTATTTGATCCGCTCAAACAAATCAACGATTTTTTCTTCACTTGCATAATTTTGCTTATCTTCTTCGGCAAAAACAAGCTCTTTTCTAAAAGCAGCTTCGACTTTTTGGTTGTTGTATTCAAGATGTGGCAAAAACCAGCCCACAAACCACGAAATAATCAGCCCACCAATGCTCACAATCAAAGCTATCCACACTAATGATCCTGGCACATCTTTGATAAACCAAATATCCACGCCCTTGCTAAGATTCCAAAGCACTGGGATAAATGCAAACAAAGTCATCAAAGCCGCTACTATTTTTATACCCAAATTTTCTACCATTTTAGTAAAAAGATAAATATCTTCTTGGATTCTTTGAGAGCTTCCTTCGATTTCATTTTTGACCTTTCTCCAGTGCGACAAATACGAAAAAGTCATCGCTTCACGCCATTTCAATGCCCACACTCTAGCCACATATCTTTCAATCACAACTGAAATCACAAAAGGCATAGCAACCCACATAAAAACGAGCATTTGCGAATAAAAATCATCAATGGTGTGCTTTTGTATATCTTGGCAAATATCATAAAAACTTCTATACCACTCATTTAATTTTACTCTCAAAACTGTCTGATAATAATTTACCCAAAGTAAAAAAATCAGCCCTACATACGCTATTATCACCCATTTGCGACTTTTAAAAAATGCTTTAAACAAATTTAATCCTTAGGTTGTAAAATCGCTACAAAAAAATTGCCATCAAGTATCATAGAAGCCATATTTTTCATATCATCGCTATTTAATCTTTTAATCTCGCTAAGCCTATTTTGTGGCGTATAAAGTGGCATATCAAACACAAAATGCGAATTTAGCACCCCTAGCCAAAAATCCGCTCTTTGTTCTTTGGTTTTTTGAGATAAAGCGTGAGTGGCTTTGAAATTTGATAAATAATCATCTTTTACGCCGTTTTTAGCAATTTTTTGAATAATATTTTTTATATTTTTTGCTACTTCTTTGGCTATTTTTTTCTCGCACGAAAACTCAAGCTCCAAACTCGCATTTTCGTGCGGAAATTTGGCGTATTGTGGAGTGAGTGAGATAGAATAAATTTGACTTTTTTCTTCTCTAATTTCGTCCATTATCATTCGCTTTAAAATATCGCTAAAAGCATTAAATTTAAACCTATTTTGCTCATCAAATTTGATATTGTCATTTTGAAGTATCACGCTAACTTCGGCTTTATCGCTTTGGGCGTAGTTTGCTTCAAACAAATGCTCACCCAAAATGGCTCTTAATTTATCATCTTTGATAGTGATTTTTTCATCGCTACTTGGCAAATTTGCCAAATACACAGCTACTAGATCTTTGATTTTTGAGATTTCCAAATCCCCACTTATAACAAAAACAAATTCTCCGCTAAACGCTAAATTAGCAATTTTTTGCAAGTCTTTTAAATTTGCTTTTTTTATGTCATTTATTTCTAGCGGTTTGGCTCTTTTGGAATTATTATAAAAGCGTTTTAAAAGCTCTTTTTGAAATCTATACTGGCTTGTTTGATTTGCTTTTTCTAGATCGCTAATCGCCCTAGTTTTATACGCTACAAACGCACTTTCATCTAAAATCGGCTCATTAAATTTGACAAAATACTCAATCAATAATTTCTCAAAATCCCCCACGCTTGAGCGACCTTGTGAGCCTGTGGAAATATCGCCTATAAAATGTCTTAGCGAATAATTGCTACCTTTTTTAATTTTTGTGCTCTCATACCTGCTAAATTTGCCCACAGTTCCTGCATTTAGCAAAGCTACTGCCATTTTAGCTTGATTTGGATCATCTAGATTCGAATACCCACCTACTCTTTGGGCTGAGAATAAAATTTGGTTTTTGATTGTTTTTATGTCTTTTAAAATGACTTTTGAGCCGTTTTTGAGCGAAATTATATGAATTGAATTGTTTTTATCATACACTTCAGTGGCAAATTCTTGTTTTTTTAGCTCTTGTGAGAGAAAAGTTTTTGGGACATTTAAATCTTTTGAAAAATCATAAGCTTTGGCATTTTGATAAATTTGCATAACCTTTTGGTGGGTCAAATTTGAACTTTTTTGCAAAATTAATTCTGTTAGCATTTTTTTAGAAGTGATTTGTTTGAAATACTCATTGACTTCATCAAGAGTAATGGTGTTTAGCATTTTTGAAGCGATTTCAAATTTATCTCTTTTGCCCATTTTTACACTTCCATTATAAACAAAACTCAAAATCTCTCTTAAATCTTTTTGAGCTGTGGAAGTGGTGGAAAATTCATCTAAATTT
>JAGAZK010000223.1 GCA_017940085.1 Campylobacter sp. | reverse complement strand
TGGATCTAGCAATCAATAAAAAACAATTCATGGATAGTTTTATGAAACAAGCTCCAGAAGAAGGTTTTGTTTTTGATGATATTATAAAAACGCTAGAGCAAATCAACTAAGCCATTTACTTAATTTTAACGATAAATTTATTTTTGGTGTTGTATTACTCAAAGATTAAAAAAGATAAACTTTATCTGAATTAAATGATAAACTTTGTCAAAAAGGTAAAAATTTTGAGAGTATATTTAGACAACAATGCGACCACAATGTTAGATCCAGAAGCTTATGAACTTATGGTGCCATTTTTAAAAGAAAATTATGGCAATCCAAATTCACTTCACAATTGGGGCAGAAATACTCACAAAGCTCTTGCTAATGCGATGGATCAAATTTATGATTGTATAAATGCTAATAATAATGATGATGTGGTTATCACAAGCTGTGCGACAGAGAGCAATAATTGGGTTTTAAAAGGTATTTATTTTGATCAAATTTTAAGTGGCAAAAAAAGACGAATTATTACTTCAAGTGTGGAACACCCTGCAATTACTGCAACCTGTGCATTTTTGGAATCTTTGGGCGTAGAAATTTCATATTTGCCAGTAAATAATGAAGGCATAGTTACGCCAGAAGTTCTTAGAGAAGCTATAAGTGATGATGTCGCACTTGTGAGCATTATGTGGGCAAACAACGAAACAGGTATGATTTTTCCTATTAAAGAATTAGCTGCTATTGCTCATGAAAACGGAGCTTTATTTCATACAGATGCTGTTCAAGCAGTCGGCAAAATCAAAATAAATGTTCAAGATGTTGGGGTTGATTTTTTGAGTTTTTCGGCTCACAAATTTCATGGACCAAAAGGCGTTGGGGGACTATTTATAAAAGATTCTATGCCGCTAACTAGCTTATTTCATGGCGGAGAACACATGGGTGGTAGGAGATCTGGGACTTTAAATGTAGCTGGTATTGTTGCGATGGCAAAAGCTATGGAAAATGCTGTTAAATTTTTGCCTTATGAACTTAATCATATTAGCAGACTTAGAGATAAATTAGAAGACGCACTTTTGCAAATTCCTGATGTTTATGTAGTCGGAGATAGAAAAAATAGAGTTCCAAATACGATTCTTGCATCAATCAAAGGAGTTGAAGGCGAGGCTATGCTTTGGGATTTAAATCAAGCCGAGATTGCAGCTTCTACCGGATCTGCTTGTGCGAGTGTAACTTTAGAAAGTAATCCTATATTAGAAGCTATCGGAGCGGACAAAGAGCTTGCTCATACAGCACTTAGATTGTCATTATCTCGTTTTAATACAGAAGAAGAAATCGATTATGCAATAGAAAAAATAAAAACCGCTACTTTGAGATTAAGAGCAATTTCTAGCTCTTATGCTTATAGCCCACAAACCAAAGGATAATAAAATGGCAAAAAATAATTTATTAAATTCAAATATTTGGGACGAGTATTCTAAAAAAGTTCAAGATGCGATGAATAATCCTAAAAATATGGGAGAAATCACGCAAGATCAAGCAAATGCAATGGGCTGTAAATTGATCGTGGCTGATTTTGGGGCAGAAAGTTGTGGAGACGCTGTGAGATTGTATTGGGCAGTAGATCCAAATACAGATATTATCAAAGAAGCCAAATTTAAAAGCTTTGGGTGTGGTACAGCTATAGCAAGTAGTGATTATATGGCTGAACTTTGTCGTGGCAAAAGTGTAGATGAAGCTGTAAAAATCACAAATTTAGATGTAGAAAGAGCTATGAGAGACGATCCTGATATTCCAGCAGTTCCGCCACAAAAAATGCATTGCTCGGTTATGGCTTATGATGTTATAAAAACTGCCGCCGCTCAGTATAAAGGCGTAAATCCAGAAGATTTTGAAGATCAAATTATAGTTTGTGAGTGTGCAAGGATCAGCTTAGGAACAATAAAAGAAGTTATAAAATTAAATGATCTAAAAACAGTAGAAGAGATCACCCAATACACTAAAGCTGGGGCTTTTTGCAAATCCTGTATTAAGCCCGGTGGCCATGAAAAAAGAGAATATTATTTAGTTGATATTTTGGCTAACACTAGAGCCGAAATGGAAAATGAACGCCTAAAAGCTATAGCCGATGCGAAAATACAAGGGGCAAATTTGAGCGAAGATCTTAGTTTTGAAGAGCTAACTATAGTCAAACAACTAAAAGCGATTGAAGCTGTGATTGACGAAAATGTCAGACCTATGCTTGTAGCAGATGGCGGGAACTTGGAGATTTTGGATATTCAAAATTCAGATGACGGCGTAAATATTGATGTTTATATTAGATATTTGGGTGCTTGTAGCGGTTGCGGTGGAGCTGAAGGCACACTTTTTGCCATACAAAACATACTAAATGAAACTCTAAGCCCAAAAATTCGTGTGCTTCCTGTGTAAATTTGATTAAATTTAATCAAATTAGAATATAAAAGTATTATAAATTTAATAATTTTTTGATATAAAAGCCGTAAATTTAAGCTTGGTAATATTTCATTTTGGTATAATTTAGCCCATATACGAATCAATTTAGGAATATAAATGATACCTGTTTGGGACGATAAATACAGTATCGGTAATGAAAAGATTGATGAACAACACAAAAAGCTTTTTGAACTAGCTGGAGAAGCTTATATTTTGGCACACAGATCAATAAGTCTAGCTGAGCTAAAAGCGATTATTAATGACTTTTTTGAATATATGAAAACTCATTTTCATGACGAAGAGCAATATATGAAGCGAATCGGCTATCCGATTTTAGAAGAACACTCAAAAATTCACAAAGAAATCGTCAAAAAAATGATTGATATTATCACAAAAATCAAAAGCGTAAATGAAGTCAAAGAACATTTGGTCGTGATTGCTAAATGGTGGCTTTTAGAGCATATTTTGCAAGATGATATGCTTATAGAAAAATGGCGAAATAACGATATGCTTATCAAACAACACCCAGAAATGAATATTGAGCCACTTGATTTTGAAGCCCTAAAACATAATCAAGCAAAAAACCATTCTCCAAGTGAGCCAAAACCAAAATCTGATATTTTAGAATATCTTTGTGGTTGCAAAGGCAAAATTCACAAAATCACGCCAGAAATTTACCAAAAAATCACAAAAGGTTCTAAATTTACTTGTAGGAATTGTGGAAAGCAGATTTATCCAAAGCCGTAATTGGATTTTGCAATTTTTTTGCTTTTAATTCCCCAGCTCACAACTATTTGGTGAGATTTTGGATACTTGACTTCGGTCGATAGACTATTATGTCTTATCTCTCTTGCAAGCACCCAAAATCTCACCAACTACTCCCAATCTGTCTTGAATATTTTCTAAAACACGGCGAGTTTAATACTGCGTTTGATTAAATTTACTCACAACTCACAAATATTTCTCAAATACTGCGTGTTTTTGTCATACTGAGCCTTTGGCGAAGTATCTACTAAGCAAATTTAATCAAATTTATTGTCATATTAAGCGTTAGCGAAGTATCTAAATTTAATAAATTTACTTAAATTTGCTCCTAAATTTAAGCGAGATACCGAGATACTTTGTTTGCTACGCCTTCTTTAGTATGACAAAAAAACAACGCTAAATTTAAAAAATCGCAGTATATTGGCTCAAATTTGATTAAATTTGATTTAAATTTATCTCCAAACGCTTTGAAAGAATTTTTAAATTTTTATTGACAACAAATCAAAAAATAGGTATAATCTCAGCTCTTATTTTTACTTGTTCGGGGCGTAGCGCAGTCTGGTTAGCGCATCTGGTTTGGGACCAGAGGGCCGAAGGTTCGAATCCTTTCGCCCCGACCATGTGGTGAGTTTAGCTCAGTTGGTTAGAGCATCAGATTGTGGTCCTGAGGGTCGTGGGTTCAATTCCCACAATTCACCCCACTTTCGCGCTCGTAGCTCAATTGGATAGAGCAACAGACTTCGGATCTGTAGGTTGAAGGTTCGACTCCTTTCGGGCGTACCATTTTAGGGCTGAGATTTGCGCTCATAGCTCAGCTGGATAGAGCAACGGCCTTCTAAGCCGTAGGTCAGAGGTTCGAATCCTCTTGGGCGTACCATTTTGCGGATGTGGTGAAATTGGCAGACACGCCAGACTTAGGATCTGGTGCTTTGCGGCGTGGAGGTTCAAGTCCTCTCATCCGCACCATTTTAACAGCAATGAATATTCAAATTTATTTTAGTGATAAATTTACTAAATTTAACAAATCAAAATTAAGCAAAAAAGACAAAAAATTATATAAAATTCGTGGGAATTCGGCGGATTTTTTGCTTTCTCGCTCTATAAAATCACGCATTAAAAAAAGGGGCAAATTTTGCATTTCGCATAAAAAATTTGATTCAAATTTACTAAATTTAGCCCCAAATTTCGCAAATTCGCAAAACTATCATATCGCTACTATTGGACTATCAAAGAAAAAATTTGGTCTTGATTTAGAAGTTTTGGCTGATAAAAATTTTGACGCCGTTATAAATTTTTGCTTTAATGAATTTGAGAAAAATTTAATGCAAATTTGCAATAAAAACGAAAAAAAAATCCTTTTTTATCAAATTTACACTATCAAAGAAGCTATTATAAAGCTTGAAAATCTCGCATTTAGCGACCTTGCACGGGTCGGGCTTTGCCAAGATAATTCTACTATAAAAGCCAAGAATCACAAGGGAAAATTTATAATATTTAAAACTTATTTACTCTATAAT
>JAGAZK010000019.1 GCA_017940085.1 Campylobacter sp. | reverse complement strand
TTGCATTTGATAGAGTTGGAGTAGCAAGCATTACTTCAAATTTGGAAATCAAATCATAAAATTTTTTAGCCCAAGTTTGATTATCTAATTCGTTTTGAGCCAAAAACATAGCTATTGCCATAAACATTTGTTGTGGCAATTCAATAGGGCGATTTTCTTTGTCTTTTATAAGATAGCGATCATAAAGAGTTTTTATACCAAGATAAGTAAATTGCAAATCTCGCTCTGGTTTTATGTAATTATTCAAATCATCTAAATCGTATTTTTCGCTAAGACCTAGCATAATACGGCCCTCAGCTTCGCCTCTTTGAAAATACTCTTTTAAGTGATTGTATCCGCTAAATCCAGTTGATTTATGATACAAATCATACAAAAATAATCTTGCTGCTACAAAAGTCCAATTTGGACGATCAATGTCTATTTTATCAACTGCTGTTTTTATGAGAGTTTGCTGGATTTCTTCTGTGGTTATCATATCGCGAAATTGTATTTTTGCATCTACTTCGAGTTCGCTTTGACTGACATTATCTAGATTTGCTACTGCTTCGCCTGTGTATTTTTTGATCTTTGCGATGTCGAGTTCTTCGGTTCTGCCGTTTCGTTTGATTACTTTCATATATGATTACTTTCTTCATAAAATAATTTTGGATTTTATCTATTTGAGACTTAGAAACTAAGAAAATTTAACAAATTTATTATTATACTTTCAAATTTATTTATTAAAAAAATAAATATTTAAACAAATTTGGAATAAATTTAATAGTGTCTTAGAAGCACAAATTTGCACTTCTAAGACATAAATTTAATCAAATTTAAAAGCTAAATTTGATTATTTTGCACCTTTTGGCGGTGTAAATGCACTTAAAGTTATATCTTCACCTGCTTTTGGCTTATAAACTTCAACATTTACAAGTGCAGTGTGAGCACAATTTCCATTAGCTAACTCGCTTGTAGGAATATCAAGAGTAAGCACATTTGCATTTCCATTTTTGCAAAGCCCATTTTCGTTTGGATCATACCAAGCACCTTCAAAAATTTGCACCACGCCTTGTCTTATATTATCACTCACCTCAGCACCAGCTAAAATTTGACCCCGTCTATTAAACACTCTCACTAAATCGCCATCTTTTATACCAAGTTTGGCTGCGTCTTTTGTATTTATTACAATCGGCTCACGACCAGCGACTGCATAATAATCACGCAATCTTGTATTGTTTTGTTGGGAGTGAAGTCTGTCAAATGGGTGAATACTTAGCATGTGAAATTGTGCTGGTTTGTTTTTCATGCCCAACCACTCAATAGGTTCAAACCATTTTGGGTGAGCTGCACAATCTTTATAATTCATTTTCTCAATCGTTTGCGAATAAATTTCAATTAGTCCTGACGGAGTGCCAAGTGCATTTAAAATTGGATCTTCTCTAAAATCTGCAAATGTTACATACGCTTCGCTCTCTGGAGTTGGGAAAAATTCTGTTGGCTCGTTTTTATTCCACCAATCTTCAAAACTAGGCATAGTAACTCCAAGTGCGGTATTGGCATTTACTTGTTTTGCTGCGGTTTCATAAAATTCTTTTATCCAATCCATTTCGGTTTTACCACCATCAGTGAAAGCTTCTGCCAAACCATCAGCATAAGCTTTGCTGAGATCACTAAATACTTGGTAATCATCTTTGGCTAAATTTTGTTTTTCTACGACTTGTTTGATAGGAACAATATGCATATTTGAATAATCCCCAGTCATTGTAATGTCGTTTCTTTCATACTGCGAAGTTACAGGGAAAACAATATCAGCCATTTTTGCAGTTGGAGTCCAATAAATTTCATTTACTACAACTGTTCTTGGTTTTCGCCAAGCTTTTACATTAGTATTTGTATCTTGATGATGCACGAGCGGATTTCCGCCTACCCAGTAGATAAAATCAATATCTGGATAAGTTATTTTTTCGCCATTTGCATCTATTGTTTTACCCGGATTTAACAAACAATCAGCCACTCTTGCAAGTGGGAAAGACAAACTTGCTGCATTTGTTAGCCAAGCTTGTGCGGCATTTTCACTTCCTGCGTTTGCATTTGCAAGTCCTAAAAATTTGCCATCTTTGACCACACCTTTACTAGCAGCATTTATTCCGCCAATTACTCCACCTACGCAAGTAGGAGCTCCGCCATTTGCATAATGATAGCTAAATCCAAATCCACCACCTGGAAGTCCGATTTGACCAAGCATAGAAGCCAAAGTTACAATCATCCAGTGTGGTTGCTCTCCATGATGAGCTCTTTGTATTCCCCAACCAGCCATTATCATTGTGCGGTTATTGTAAAATTTCTCAGCCAATTCTCTAATAACACTAGCTTTTATGCCACAAATTTTAGCCGCCCATTCAGGAGTTTTTGGCGTATTGTCGCTTTTGCCTGTTAGATACTGGCTAAATTTATCAAATCCCACAGTGTAAGTCTCTAGGAATTTTTTATCATATTTGCCAGTGTTGTAAAGATGATAAGCCATACCAAGCATCATCGCCACATCAGTATTTGGTATAGGAGCAATCCATCTTGCTTTGTCAAAATACTGACCACTGACATTTCTAATTGGGTCAATTATAATTATTTCTTTGCCCATAGATCTTAATTTTTCAAAATACATCAGCCCTTGTTCATCAGAGCAAGTATAAGATAATCTCAAAGTTGAAATCGGATTTAATCCCCAAAATACAACAACTTTTGTATTTTCAAAAACTACAGGCCAAGAAGTTTGTTGCTCATAAACTTGATTTGAACCAAGAACATGAGGCATTATGACTTGTGCGGCTCCTGTTGAATAATCTCCAGTAACGCCCACAAATCCGCCACTTAAATTCATAAATCTATAAAGCAAAGTCCTAGATACATGGAAATTTCCTGCACTCATCCAGCCATAACTTCCTGCAAATACGCTATTTTCACCTTTTTGCTCTCTTGTTTTTTTAAGTTCTCTTGCAACAAGTTTAATTGCATCTTCGTATTTAACTTCTACCCACTCATCTTTTCCGCGAAGTTCTGGTTTTGGTGAGTCTGGATTTTCAAGATAGCTTTTGCGAACCATTGGAGCTTTGATTCTTGTTTTATACACAAGATCTGGCATAGCAACTTGCAAAGCATTTGCTATGGTTGAAGTTTTTTTCCAAGGCTCTGATTTTACAAGTGTTCCATTTTTAACGGTAGCTTTTAAAATCCCCCAGTGAGTTCCTGTCAAAACTGTGCCATTTTTGACAAGTGCTGTATTTGCTTTGGCACCAAAAACAAGGCTTGGTGTGGCTCCTATAGCACCTAGTGCTACTGCACCTTTTAGAAAACTTCGTCTTTTCATTTGCTCTCCTTTATATTGAAGTCTTTTGAGTGTTTTTGTAAGTATTGTGTAATAACCCAAATTTCATCTTGGTTTAATGGTGTGCGTGATTGCATTGATTTTATAAAAGCAGGCCATCTATTTGCTACTTGGGTGTGCGGATGGTGAAGTGGATGACAAACACCACAACTTTCTTCAAATTTAGTCTGTGCCGTGCTAAACATTTGCTCTAAATTTGAACTCCAATCGCCATCTTTTGTATATGCAATGACTTTAACTTTATTAAATCCATCTTCTTGAGCTAAAATCTCAAATTTAGGCATTTTAGTTTTAGCAAAAGAAATTACTAAAATCCTAGCTTTTGGAGTGAAATACACGATATTTGGCGAAGCTGGATTTTGGTATCCCATAACAGCAAATTTAACAATGCCATTTTTGGTTTCTAAAATCTCAACTGGATTTGTAGGAAGAAGTTTGCCAGAAATGTCGCTTAAATTTTCACTTATAGAGACATTTTTTACGACACTTGAATACATTAAGTCTCCAGCAAATAAATTTGCCAAAAACACCGCTAAAATTAAGAATTTTTTCATACCAACTCCTTAATTTAGAGATTTTAAATTTAAACAAGAAAATCAAAAAATGTCAGTCATTTTTATGACAATTTTTGTATAATACGAGCTGGGGAAACAAAAATGAGTTCAAGAATAACAGATATTTTTACAGATGATTTGTCGTTTTTAAATGAATATGAAAAAAGCAAATT
>JAGAZK010000222.1 GCA_017940085.1 Campylobacter sp. | reverse complement strand
TTAAGATTTGAGCCAAACCTTCCATAGCATAAAATTCGCATTGAATAGGTATCAAAACACTATCACTTGCACTAAGAGCATTTATGGTTAGACTTCCTAGCGTAGGTGGCGTATCTATAATGACATAATCATATATATCATCAAGTTCTGAGATTTTTTGTTTTAATACACTTCTATAATCTTCATCGTTGATAGAAAATTCTCTTTCAATACCTACTAAACCGATATTTGATGGAGCTAAATCTAAAGTTGGGATTTGTGTTTTTAAAATAATATCTTGCAATTTTTTCTTGCCAGTTAAGACATGATATATGTTAAATTCATAATCATTTCTGCTAAAACCAACCCCTGTGGTAGCATTTGCTTGAGGATCGATGTCCAACAAAAGAACTCTTTTTTCAGCTACTGCCAAAGAGGCTGCCAAATTTATAGCGGTTGTAGTTTTACCGACACCGCCTTTTTGATTAGCAATGGTTATTACTTCGCTCATCTTAAACTATACACCTTTTTGTTATTTATTATCACTGAACCGTCATCGCATAGCACTGCATTTTTAAGAGAAATTTCTTCGCTCCCGCTATGAGTGCCGAATTTTTGCGACAAAGGGAATTCTAGCAAAAACTTACTAAAAATTTGCTTCCATGAAATTTTATTTTCTAAATTTTCTAAAAAGCCATAAACTAAGCTATTTTTATCAACTTTTATATCTAAAATACACGCAAATTCGGGTGCGTAGGTTAAATTTAACCCAATCCCGCAAACAAAAACATTTTTGATTTTTGTGGTAATTACTCCGCCGATTTTTTTATCATTCAAATAAAAGTCATTTGGCCATTTTAGCCAAATTTGTGAGCCCAAATTTGCTAAATACTCTTTCATCAAAAAAGCAAAATAAATACTAGCTGAACTCATCGGCAAGTCGCTTGGCAGGAATTTTTCATCAACGCAAAATGAAAAATATAAATTTCCACTTTCGCTAATCCACTCATTTCCCCTGCTTCCAACTCCGTTATTTTGGGAATTTGCTACTAGACAATAAGGCGGAGCAATAATGCCGTTTTTTAAATTTGAAATAATCTGGGTTTGCGTTGAATCGCAACTTTCAACAAATTCTATCGTCAATTTTTAGCCTTTTGCCATTGATAAAATCACTTGCATTTAGCGGTTTTTTACCACTTTCTTGGATTTTTGTGATTTCTAACTCACCACCACCAACAGCCACTACAAAGCCGTTTTTTGTAAAATTTACTATTTTTCCAAATTCGCTTTTATCGTGCATTTTATCACTAAATTTGGCGATTTCTAAAAGTTTTGTGCCGTCATCTAAAAAAATGTTTGGCCAAAAATCAAAAGCCCTAAATTTACGCAAAATTTCATCAATATCGTCGCTAAATTTAATCAAACCAAACTCTTTTTTTATTTTAGCACACTTGGTTGAGAGTGCGTGAATTTGGGAAATCGGAGCTAAATTTTCATAATTTTTTAAAATTTTTACCATTAAATTTGAAGCGATTTTTGCCATTTGATCAAAAATTTCGCTTGATTTTAAATTTTCTATATTTATATATGAAAAACCTAGCATTTCGCCATCATCAAGCCCGGCGCCCATTTTCATCGCCGTTACGCCGCTTTGATTTTCACCACACAAAATCGCACTTTGAATCGGACTAGCACCGCGATATTTAGGCAGTATCGAAGCGTGTAAATTTATACAAGGCGCAATACCCAAAATATCACTAGGCAAAATTTGCCCGTATGCTGCAACTACGATAAAATCAGGCTTAAAAGCACAAATTTGCTCTTTTATGCCAACTTCTTTTAGCGAATTTGGCTGAAAAATAGGAATTTGCAAATTTTCATCAAGTAAAAATTGTTTCACGCTTGGCGGGGTTAAAATTTGCTTTCTTCCCACAGGTTTATCAGGTTGGGTAAAAACAGCACAAATGTCAAATTTTGCTCTCAAAAGCCCTTTTAAAATTTCACTCGCATAATCAGGTGTGCCCATAAAAACGATTTTCACATTTTTCTCCATATCGCCTTAAAAATCGCTATTTTGTTGTGGCAAAAAATTTTCATCTAAACTTTTGCTTTTTCGCCTAAAAATCGTGCCGCCGTTTTGAACGCCGTGAAGTAAAAAATCCCTTGCTACGCTTAGATCAAAACCGCTTGCTAAAAACATTTCTTTGCCGTTTTCAAGCAAAAAATTTGCCGCTTTTAATTTTGTAGTAATTCCGCCTGTTCCCATTTTTGATCCTGCATTTTGCGGGATTGCTAGTTCATCAGGACTTATAAAATTTACTTCGCTTCTAATTTTTGCATCATTAAATTCGCTTGGATTTTTATCATAATATCCGTCAATATCACTTAAAATCACAAGCAAATCGGCATTAAAATAATTCGCCACTCCCGCACTTAATCTATCATTATCGCCAAAAACAATCTCGGCAATGCCTGTGGCGTCGTTTTCATTTATAATAGGTAAAATTTTATTTTCTAAAAGCCCGTCAATTAAGCCTTTGGCGTAATTTGTGCTTTTTCTTGAATCAAAATCTCCGGCAGTTAATAAAACTTGTGCCGTTAAAATATCAAATTTAGCCATTGCTTTTTCATAGATTTCCATTAAATACGGCTGACCAATGGATGCTAAAATTTGACGATTTATGATTGAAGTTTTTTCTATGTTTGATTTGATACGACCCGCATTTATCGCACCAGAACTTACCAAAATAACTTCAAATTTATTCATTAGTGAAGCCAAAAATTCACACAATTTAGCAATTCTTTGCTCACTAATCTTGCTCTCATCGCTCAAAACATGAGAGCCTACTTTTATGACAATTCTTTTCATACTTACAAATCCTAAAAAATTCGCAAAATTATACTAAACTCAAGCTTAATTTAAGTTCGCATTAAATATAATTAGCAATTGTTAATTTATAATTCTATAAGGAAAATATAATGAAATATAAATCATTAATTCTAGCTCTTGTTGTTGCTTTTGTGCTTGGTGGGTGTGCTACGGCTCTAAAAGACGGCGATATGAATACTTGGACAAAAGATGATGAATTCACGCCTGGTGGTTATCAATCTGTGCAGTTTGAAACAAATCCTGAATATGCTAAGATTGTTATCACAGATATGTATAAACATCAAATCATTTACTCAGGTCAAACTCCAGCTCGTTTGGATTTGAAACTTGCCCAAAAATATATGGAAGGCAAAATTTATAAAATCGAGCTTTCAAAACCTGGATATAAAAATGTAGTTTTCGAACTTAGACCTTCTGTAAGTTTGCACTACTCCGTAGGAAACATATTTAATTTATTTGGTTATGTTTTAGTAGATCCGCACACTGGCGATATGTGGAATTTAATTCACGATGAAGACAACAAATGTATAGACAGAACTAGCGATAATGTGCTAAAAATAACTATGCCAAGCGTTGATTCTAATGTAACTTGTCCTCCTCCAACCAGAGAAGAAGAAGTCGCAGAAGAAGATACACAAGAATAAATCTTTATAAGAAAAATCCGAGCAAATTTGGCTTGGATTTTTCTATATACAAATCAAATTTACTTCCAAACACACAAAATCAATATTTTAGTCTAAATTTGCTATTTTTAATTTAAGTTTTTTTAACTTAGCAAAATATATAATACCAAACTCACATTTTTCAAGGAGAAAACTATGCAAAGAAAAAGAATTTACAACCCAAGTTCTAATGAAACTCTCACAGATAGACGAGTTTTCAATGGTAATCCGCACGGGATTTTAAATTTTACAAAGGCAAAATATCAGTGGGCTTTGAAATTGTGGGATATTATGGAAGCAAATACTTGGTTTCCAAAAGAAGTTGATACCACAGATGATGTTAGGGATTATGCTTTTAACTTAACTGCAGCTGAAAAAAGAATGTATGATTTGGTTTGGAGCCAACTTATCTCAATGGATAGCTTTCAAACAAACAATCTAGCAGACAATATCAATCCATACATAACAGCACCAGAAATAAATGCAGTTTTGGCTCGTCAAGCTTATGAAGAAGCCAATCACTCAAAAAGCTATGCAGTAATGGTAGAAGCGATCTGTGAAAACACTGATTTGATTTATGAAATGGAAAAACACGATGATGTTTTGCGTGAGAAAAACGACTTTATTTCTAGCGTATATCAAGAACTAGCAGGAGATGTTACGGATAGTAAATTGCTCCTTGCAATGGTAGCAAATCAAATTTTAGAAGGTGTGTATTTTTATAGCGGATTTACTTCGATTTACGCACTTGCAAGAGCTGGAAAAATGCTAGGATCTGCTCAAATGATTAGATTTATCCAACGAGATGAAATCACGCATTTGTTGCTTTTCCAAAATATGATAAATTCAGTTCGCACAGAAAGAGAAGATCTGTTTAATGAAGAAAATATCAATAAAATTTATGATATGTTCAAAACAGCAGGTGAGCTTGAAATAAAATGGGGAAAATATATCACGCAAAACCAAATTATGGGCTTTACAGATGATATTATAGAAGAATATATTCATTATCTTGTGGATAATCGCCTAACTTCAATTGGGCTCAAAAAAATCTACAACGCCTCTCACCCTATTAAATGGGTAGATGATTTTTCTAAATTTAATGACCAAAAATCAAATTTCTTTGAAAGTAAAGTTACGAATTATTCCAAAGGAAGCTTGAGTTTTGACGATTTCTAGTCTAAGATCTGTGATTTTAAGCGGATCTGAGCCAAATTTTAGATCCGCTGAGCTTATAAATACAGCAAAATCTCTCAAAAATGGCGAAATAGCCTTAGCTAGTGAGCTTTGTTTTAATGGATACAAGGCTTTTGATGATATAGCCATTTTAAATCAAATTCAATCAAATTTGCCAAACAACGCATATTTGGGCTTCACAAGATTAAATGATAAATTTAATCAATTTACTCTTATTTCAAATCAAGGCATAATCTACACTCAAAACAAATCTTACGCATTTAAACCAAGCAAAGAAGATGAAAAATTTATCACAGGAGATGAAAATTTAATCAAACTTTTTGAATTAAATGGCGTTAAAATCGGTGTTTTGATTTGTTTTGAAATTCGTTTTATTCATCTTTGGAAACAACTACAAGGAGCTGATTTGATTTTAGTTCCTGCTATGTGGGGAAAAGCTAGAAAAGAGCATTTTATCACACTTTGCAAAGCTTTAGCACTGCAAAATCGCTGTTTTGTGGTATGTTGTAGCGATATAGATCTTAAATTTGGCACGATTTTTGCTCCAGATGGAGTAGATTTAGGGATAAAAAGCGATTTTAATCCTAATAAAATACTTGAATTTAAACAATCTATCGGGCTTTGAGAGGTATTGATGAATAATCCAGAACGCATTAATTGCACAAAAATGGCTGATGAAATAGCAGATAAGATTATGCTTACTCCAAGATTATATGAAGCTTTTTGCGAAGTTCCAAGAAGCGTATTTTTGGATATTAAAAAAAATGCTTTTAGCCTAAATCCACAGCCAATCAATTCAGCCCAATGGATTAGTTCGCCTTTGACTGTGGCAAAAATGACTATGGCATTAGAAGCTGAAAATTGCGATAATATTTTAGAAATAGGTTGTGGAAGCGGGTATCAAGCTGTGATTTTGTCGCTTTTGGCTCATAGAGTTTTCTCGGTTGAGAGAATAGAAAATCTAGCCAAATCCGCAAAACAAAGAATCAAAAATCTCAATATAAACAATGTCCATATTCGCTATGATGACGGAAATTTAGGTTGGCAAAGTTATGCACCTTATGATAGGATTTTGCTTAGTTGTGCTTGCACAAAAGTGCCTGAAAATCTTTTTAAACAACTCAAAATTGGCGGTATTTTAGTAGCGCCGATTGGAGACAAAGAGCAGTATATTGTCAAATTTACTAAAACAAATTCCGCAATCAATGAAAAAAGACTTGATGATTGCAATTTCGTGCCACTGCTAGGCGGAGTGCAGTAAATTTAATAAATTAAATTTGATAAATTTAGATATAATCTCGCATTTTAAAAAGGATCAAATTTGAAACACACAAAAACATTTAAAGATATTGCAAAAGCTGGAGTTTTAGGCTCGATATTGGCCTTTGGACTTAGCGGTTGCGATATGGGTGGCAATACAAATGCACAAAATATTCAAAAACAAGGCGCAACTGTATTTATCGAAAAAAACAATGACGGCTCATATAGCGTAGCAGACGAATTTCCTAGCAATGAAACCAGAGTATTTTTAAGAGAAACTGGGATTGATGGCAAAATCAGCGAAAGACTGCTTTCTCAAGATGAAATCGATTCTTTACTCGCTCAAGCAAATACGATGATAGACCAAAACGCAAGTGGTCTCACAAATGCTAGTTTGAGTAGTGGTGGATTGAGTTTAGGAGAAGCAATCTTAGCAAGTGCGGCTGGAGCGATAATCGGCTCTTGGATAGGTTCAAAATTATTTGGCTCACCTACTTATCAAAACACACGCCAAGCAGCTTACAAAAACCCAAGTGCGTATTCAAGAAGTGTAAATAATTTTCAAAACGCAAGAAGTGCTACAAGTTCAAGTTCTAAAAAAAGCGGATTTTTTGGTGGTGGATCAAAAAGTAGTTCTGGTAGCAGTATGGGCGGATAGCCAAATTTACACTATCGGAATTAATTTTGCTTGTATTTTACAAATCTTACTAAGGAGTAAAAATGCAAGTAAATAACAGCGTGGATTTTAATTATCTATTTAACTACATAAAAAACCAAAATTTCAACGAAGGTGCGAGTTTTAGCGAGTATTTGCAAAAAAATGCCAAATTTGATGACATTGATGCCAATCTAAAAACTGCCAAAAACTCGATAAACAACATAAGTAAGAGCTTTGCCGATGATTTGGCTGATTTTGACGGGATTAAATTTAATGCCAAATTAGAATCAATGAAAATGGCTTTAAAAGAAGCAAATGTCTTTGGTAGCGAAGTAAATTTGCAAGATGATGATCTTTTGAGTGATAAACTTGCACAGCTTAAAAAACAAAGCCAAAAAGATGCTCAAATGTTCAAAACTTTTGATTTTATGCAAATTATGAATAAGCTAATTTATGGCAACAACACCGAAAAAGAACAACAAGAGCTATTAAATAAAGCAATGAAAATTGCTAATAGCATTTAAAATATAAATTTACCGCTAAATTTATCAAATTTGCGGTAAATTTACTCAACACAATCTTAAATCTTCGCCCTACTTGTCCTTTTAAATTTATAAATAAATTTGTAGTTTTAGGCAACGAATTTGGAGAATTATTCTAGTAAATTTGGCATTAAATTTAGTAAAATTTCATAGTTTAAATGAAAACTTATATCAAAAAAGGAGTTTTTATGAAACGAAGAGATTTCCTAAAAAATTCAGCTATTCTTGGAGCTATGGCGACATTTAGCGGTGCGTTAGATTTAAACGCAAATTCTAATCAAAACTTAGCAAATCTAAAAGGAGCAAAAATGAAATTTATCACTTTAAATGACGGCAACAAAATGCCGATTCTTGGATACGGCGTGTATCAAATCCCACAAAACGACACCCAAAGATGCGTTGAAGATGCCATTAGCGTAGGATACCGCTCTATCGACACGGCTCAGGCTTATAGAAATGAAAGTGGCGTTGGGGCAGCGGTAAATTCGGCTATTAAAGGTGGGATTAAGCGAGAAGAGTTTTTTGTTACAACCAAAATTTGGGTTAGCAATGCTAGTGAAAGTGGTGTTTTACGCAGTTTTGAAGCAAGTATGAAAAAGCTGGGCTTAGATTATCTTGATTTGCTTTTACTTCACCAACCATACAATGATGTTTATGGGGCGTGGCGTGCGATGAGTAAGCTAAAAAACGAAGGACGCATAAAATCAATCGGCGTTAGCAATTTTTACCCGGATCGCCTAACGGATTTTGCGATGAATAACGAAATTAAACCTGCTATCAATCAAATAGAGTTAAATCCGTTTCATCAACGAAAAATAGATAGAGAAACGGCAGCCAAATTTGGCACGGCGGTGCAAAGCTGGGCTAGTTTTGGTGAGGGCAGAAACGATATGTTTAATAACCCGATTCTTAAAAAAATCGGTGAAAAATACGGCAAAAGCGTAGCCCAGACTATTTTGCGTTACCTTATCCAAAACGACATTATCGTTATCCCAAAAACCACTCGCAAAAATCGCATGATAGAAAATTTCAGCGTTTTTGATTTCGAGCTTAGCACAAACGATATGCAAACGATAGTGGCAATGGACGAGCAAAAATCTCTTTTTAGCGAAGTTTATCACAATGACCCTGCGACAGTAGAGAGATTAAATGGCTGGAAATTACCTGATTAAGGATTTTTATGAAAAGACGAGAATTTATTAAAAATTCCGCTATTTTTGGCGGAGCGTTGGCATTTGGTGGAGCTTTAAATTTACAAGCACAAACAAATTCAAGCAAACAAAACAAAGGAAATTATATGAAAAATCAAGTTTGGTTAATAACTGCTGCAACGGGCGGTTTTGGATACGAGCTAACAAAATATGCTCTTTCAAAGGGCGATTTTGTGGTAGCTACTAGTAGAAATTTATCTAAAATTGAAGCCAAATTTGGCAAAGAAAGCGAGAATTTTTTGCCTTTTGAGCTTAAATTTGATAAAAATATGGTTAAGAGTTTTGACAAACTAATCAAAGCCACAAGGGCTAAATTTGGTCGCATTGATAATCTAGTAAATAACGCAGGATATGGACTTCTTGGCATAGTAGAAGAAACTAGCGAAAAATCGCTTAGAGAGCAGTTTGAAGTCAATGTTTTTGCTCCGTTTTTGCTCACAAAAGCCGCTCTTAAACTAATGCGACCACAAGCCAAAGCTGGCGGCGGAAATAGCGAAAATATCGTAGCTAGGATTTTTAATCTTAGCTCAATCGGCGGATTTAGAACAAGCGGAGCTAGCACTCCGTATTGTATGAGTAAATTTGCGATTTCAGCATTTAGCGAGGGGTTAAATTTGGATTTAAATCAATTTGGCATAAAAGCCATAAATGTCATGCCAACTGGCTTTCGCACCGAATTTTTAGGTGAGAGTCTAAGAGCCGATGAAGGCGAAATAGCTGATTATGATGAGCTTAGAGCTGCAACTATCGGCAATTTCAAAAAATACAACGGCAAACAACCGGGTAATCCAGCTACATTTGGTCCTGTGATGTTTGAGATCTCACGCCAAAGCAATCCGCCGGAATATCTGTTTATGGGCTCATCGGCTTTTAAAAATGCAGATTTTAAAATCGCAGCCGTGCAAAATGATATGAAAGCTACAAGAGCCTTAGCAGGTGAAGCTATGGACTTTGCGGAAAATTCAGGTTCGGCATTTGATAAACCAATGGGTAAAAAGTAAATTTAAGCAACAAACTCATTGTCGCAAGTTCGTATTAAAAGAAATGTGGTGCAACGAAGAAATTTTTAAAAAATTCGCTGATTTTAGGCGTAGTTGCAAATTTGGCGTAAATTTACTAAACGCAAACGAAATCAAAAAAGGCAAAATGATGAAAACAAGAAAACTAGGCGACATAGAAGTTTCGCCAATCGGCATTGGTTGCATGGGCTTTTCGCACGGATACGGACAAATTCCTAGCATTGATTACAGCATAGAAGCCATTAGAACCGCTTTTGAATTTGGTTGTTCGTTTTTCGATACTGCCGAAATTTACGGTGCACAACTCTACCACTACGGACACAACGAGCAAATTTTAGGAAAAGCCGTAAAGGAATTTAGAAATAGCGTGGTTTTGGCTACAAAACTAATGTTTGACAAATCTGAAATTTCAGCCGAAGGCTCGGCGTATGCGGTTATCAAAAAGCATTTAGAAAAATCGCTTGAAAATCTGCAAACTGATTATGTTGATTTGTATTATTTACACCGCATAAATCCTGAAATCCCCGTAGAAATCGTAGCTGAGGCTATGGGAAAATTGATTGATGAGAAATTAATTCGCGGTTGGGGACTTTCGCAAGTAACTAAAAACACTATCCAAAAAGCACACGAAATCACGCCTGTTTCAGCCGTGCAAAATCTTTATAACATGGTCGAGCGAGATTGCGAAAGCGAAGTTTTGCCATACTGCTTAGCTAACAATATCGGCTTGGTGCCGTTTTCGCCGATCGCAAGCGGGTTACTTTCTGGTAAATTAAACGCTAAAAGCGATTTTTCGCATAGCGATGATGTTAGAAAATTTATCCCGCAGTTGTCAAAGGAAAATATGCAAAAAAACGCTCCGTTAGTGGAGCTTGTGAGTGAATTTGCCAAACGAAAAAACGCAACTCCTGCACAAATCGCCTTAGCGTGGATGTTGCACAAATATCCAAATGTCGTGCCGATTCCGGGCTCAAAAAATAAAGAGCGGATTTTAGAAAATTTAGGTGCTTGGAGCGTGGAATTAAGCGAGAGCGAATTTAGCGAACTTCAAAGCACACTTGATAAAATCGAAATCCACGGACACAGGGGAATAGAAGAGTTTCAAGGTGGCGGTATGAGA
>JAGAZK010000221.1 GCA_017940085.1 Campylobacter sp. | reverse complement strand
CACTCTTTATTGCCTAGTCTAATTGGATTTGTAACATTTGTCATAGCAGACATATCTGTTTTACCATTGAAATTTGCAGGATCATCAAATTGACCTTGAGCTGTATAGAAAGAGCCAAGTTCGCTGAAGATTCTGTCAGCCTCTTGAGCAGCTGTAACCATTCTAGCATCATCTCTTGTAGCATTCAATTTTGGAATAGCTGTAGCAGCTAAAATACCTAAAATAACGATCACGAAGATCAACTCAATCATTGTAAAACCCTTTTTCATGGTTTTCTCCTTGTATAAAATTCTACTTCGCACACTCTTTGTGCAAAATATTGGCGGAATTATATAAAAATAATTTGGCTTTGTCAAGAGTTTTTACAAAAATTTATGAAAATTTTTAAAAAAATTTATCTTTTTTGAAAAATAGTGATAAAATCAGCGTTTGTATCGGGTCAAATTTGCAAATATATAAAATTTTTTCTTTATATTAAAAATAAATTTACATTTTAGACATACAATTTCGTAACTAATAAATTTTATTAAGGAGAAGTAATGTTAGTTACAAATTATGCACCAAAATTGAGCGGTGTGGCAGTTTTAGGCAATGGTCAAATTGAAGAAAATTTTGATCTTTATCAAAATATAGGTCCAAAAGGTGCGGTAGTATTTTTCTACCCAAAAGATTTTACTTTTGTATGTCCAAGCGAAATAATCGCATTTGATCACAGATTTAAAGACTTTCAAGAAAGAGGCATTAATGTGATTGGCGTAAGTTGCGATAACGAATTTTGCCATTTTGCTTGGAGAGAAACTGAACCAAAACAAGGCGGTATCGGCAGAGTGCAATTCCCACTAGTAGCTGATCTCAAAAAAGAATGGGCTAGAGCTTTTGATGTGCTTTTTGATGAAGCTGTAGCACTTAGAGGTAGCTTTTTGTTAGATAAAGACGGCAAAGTTCGCCATGCAGTTATTAACGACTTGCCACTTGGTAGAAATATCGATGAAATGGTAAGAATGGTAGATACTATGCTTTTCACAAACGAACATGGTGAAGTTTGTCCTGCTGGCTGGAATAAAGGCGACAAAGGTATGAAAGCCAATACCGCTGGTGTAGCCGAATATCTTGCCCAAAATAGCGATAAACTATAAAAATCTATGATTTGCAGACTAAATTTGGTCTGCAAATTTAGTCTTAATATTAAATAACAATTTAATTCATTTCAACTAAATTTTAAAAAAATCAAATTTCCAAAATTTATTTAAATTTCCGCAATTCCAATTTATAAAAATCAAAATCTCAAAGGCTAAAAATAGCAAATTTAAAAAACAAATTTAGAATTTGTAGTTGTATCCTATAAACACACCCGCTGTTGTGCGTTTGAGATTTACTATATTGAAATTTACGCTATCTTTATCTGAATATTCGGCTCTATTAGCTTTAAAACCAAATTCTATTTCATTGTGATTGTTTAGCTCATAAATTCCGCCCAATCTCAAACCATAAACAAAGCCAGTTTGGTTTATTTCTGCTTTGTAAATAAGCGATGAGCTAGATAAAGATGCTTCGGTGGTGTGTCTTGAGACACCAAGCACGATCCCAGCAACTGCTTTGAAATCTTTGCTGAGATTTGGTGTCCAATCAGCTCCTATCAACAAATCGCTACTATATGCTTTTGCTGATATAAAATCAACTGTGTCGCTTATGGTTTCTTCTCCGCCTGGATTATAAATAAAAGCTGTATAAGCTCTCCACAAATCAAAATCATAGCCAAATTTCACGCCAAGACTATATTTATCTTCTGTGTTTGTAGAGCTATTGCTATTATTTACGATACTCATAGCACTAAGTGGTATTTCTAAGGTGCCTTTGGTGTCTTGCTTGAAATTATATGATGCTTTGGCTCCTACAAAAAGACCATCGCCACACGCCAAATTTACTGCTAGAAAATTCGCTAAAATCAATTTAGTGATTAAATTTGATTTCATAAAAATCCTTAAATATTTGTTTGAAATATTAGCAAAAACATTTTATAACAAATTTAAGGCTTAATAATTTGTAGTAAAATGCAGTAAATAGCAATAAATTTAGCTCAAATTTAATCAAATTTACGCCCAATTTTTTCTAAATTTAATAAAAACTCTTTTTTATCTAGCCCATACGCATAGCCTGTGAGTTTGCCGTTTTTGCCGATAACTCTGTGGCACGGTATTATTATCGCAATAGGATTTTTTCCCACAGCAGTGCCAACGGCTTGAGCTGAGATTTTATCAGTATTTTTTTGTGTGGCGATAAGCTTTGCAATATCGCCGTAGGTCGTGGTCAAAGCGTAAGGGATTTGCAATAAAATTTGCCAAATTTGTTTTGCAAATTCGCTTCCTTTTAATAAATTTAGCGAGATTTTTGGCGTAAAATTTGGCAAATTACCACTAAAATAAATATCAAGCCATTTGGCTGTATCTTTGAAAATCTGCAAATTTTGTTTTTTAAATTTAGAGCAATTTTCATCAAATTTGCCAAATCTCAGTTCGCTTAAATTTATTCCATCATCGCTTTTCATCGTGATTTGCCCCAAAGCAGAATTATAGCGCCAATAATATATTTGTGGTTTTGTGGATTTGTTTGTCAAACTCGCTATTTTGCCATTTGCCACAGCCCAAAGATAAAAACTAGCCACACTCCCATAAGGTGAAAATTTTTTTCTGTATTTCTCAAAAAGCTTTTTGTCAATTTTGTCGTGTTTATATAAAATTTCAAGACCCTTTTTAATCCCCAAATCGCCATAACTAAAAATATTTTTTCTTTGCAAAGAAAATAAAAGCAACATTTCAGCAGTCCAAATGCCAATGCCTTTTAAAGATGAAAGTGCGTTTATAGCGTCATTATCGCTCATTTTTTCGACTGCTTTTAAATTAAATTTATTTTGTGTTACTAAAGTAGCAAGTTCTTTGATATACGAAGCTTTTTTCAAACTCACACCAAGTGCTTGAATTTCACTAATTTCAGCTTTTGCGATAGTTTTTGGAGAAATTTTGCCATTTTTAGCACAAAAAGTTTCTTTAAATCTCGCCCAAATTGTCCTTGCGGCTTTGCCTGAGATTTGCTGAGCGATGATATTTTGGATAAGTGATAAAAACAAATTAGGATTTATTTCTTTTTTTATAAAGCCGATTTCATCAATAATCTTAGCTAATTTTTTATCTTTTGATTTAAGATAATTTAATTCAGTTTGTCCGTATTCAAAGTGCATTTAAAACCTTTTTAATACGATTATACTAAATTTAGCACCAAATTTAGCAAATTTGTAGGATTAGGCAACGAATTTAAAGAATTGTTCTAGTTAAATTTGCTTCAAATTTGCTAAAATTTGCTCTAAATTTAGTAAATTTGGAGCAAATTTATGAACGAAGAATTAAAAGAAAATAGCAAATTTGAAAGTGGCACAAATCCACATTCTAAATTTATTTTTCAAATTTACTCGCTTTTTAGTTTAAAACAGGGCGAATTTAAGCTTTTATTTTTTAGTTCTTTATTTATTTTTTCGCTTTTTTGCTCTTATGCTTTGCTTCGTCCTATTCGCGATGCTCTTGGGATTCATGGCGGAACTGATGAGCTAAAATGGCTATTTTTAGGCACTTTTATAGCGACTTTGATTTGCTCTTTGATTGCTATGTGGCTAAGCGGAAGTATCAAAAGAAAGCTTTATACGGATGCTATTTTTATATTTTTTGGATTAAATTTATTCGGATTTTTCATCGCTATGCAAATTATTAGTGATGAAAGCCTGGCATTTGCCTGGCTTTGCAGGGTTTTTTATATTTGGGTAAGTGTTTTTAATCTTTTTATCATAAGCTCGGCTTGGAGCGTTTTGGCTGATGTTTTTAGTAAAAACCAAAGTAAATCAATGTTTGGCATAATCAGTGCAGGAGCTAGTCTTGGCGGTATCGCAGGAGCTAGTTTGGTTGGTTTTTTGCGTGGAGTGGAAACACAAAATTTCATATTTTTATCGGCATTTTTATTAGCTTTTGCTTTGATTTTGAAAAATTTAATCCTAAAAGAAGCTCTAAATTTGCTCCAAAATGAGAGCGAAAGGACAAATTTTACTCAAAAATTTAATCTACCTTTGCCTAGCAAAAATCCATTTGAGGGCTTTAAAATTATCGTTAAATCACCTTATTTGCTCTGTTTTGTAGGTTTTATCTTGCTACTAACGAGTGTTAGCACATTTTTATATATGGAACAAGCCCGTATCGTAAGGTCGGTTTTTGATAGCCGTGAAGCAAGAGCGGCAGCCTTTGCAAATATCGATCTTATCGTGCAAAGTGCGAGTTTTTTTATTCAGATTTTTCTAACAGCAAAAATCGCTAAATTTTTTGGCATAAAATGGCTTTTGGCTCTACTTGGCTTTGTCATTGCAGTAGGCTTTGTTATGCTAAGCTTCACTCACCCTGCATTTTGGGGAATTGCAATTGTGATGAGCCTAAGAAGAATTGGCGAATACGCCCTTGTCAAACCTGCACGCGAAATGCTTTTTGTGCCATTAAACGGCGAGAGCAAATATAAAGTCAAAAACTTCCTTGATACGGTCGTGTATCGCGGCGGAGACACAATTTCATCGCAAATCGAAAGCGTGGGACTAGCAAAATTTGGTGTAGGCGGAGTTTTATTACTTGGTGGAGTAATCTCGCTTTTGTGGGGATTTTTGGGACTAAATTTAGCTAAAAAATATGAAAATTTAGATAAAAAATAAATTTGTTTAAATTTTTAAATCAAATTTAAAGCCTAACTAGATAATAAATTTTAAATTTATAATATTTTAGATATACTCACAGATTTAAATGCAAAAATTTAATCACAAATTTGCTTTTGTTCGCAAATTCTACGATTTAGGGGGACTAAATTGAAAGTTTTAAATAAAATTATTTTATTATCGCTAGGAGCTAGTTTGGTAAGTGGGTCTGGATTTAAGATCCCTGAACAAAGCGGTGATTCTGTAGCTATGGCAGCTTCAAATGTCGCAGCTAGTTTTAGTGCAGATGCAGCTTATTACAATCCTGCAAATATGGTTTTTATGCCAGTTCATCACGAAATCGGTTTTTCGCAACAATATTTGCGACTAGGTAGTTTGAATTTTAAAAACGAATCAACTAGATTTGGCAACCAAAACTACGATACAAGCTCTAAAGTTGGTCATTTTTATGTGCCTGGTCTTAATGTAATCTCTCCGTTTATTACTGAAAATATCAGATTTGGTATGAGCTTATCTGTCCCTGCTGGAATGACGATGAGATGGGACGATCCTTATCCAAAATCAATCGCTGAGATATTTCAAATCCAAGTCTTAGAACTAGCTCCTAGTATAGCTTATATGATAAATGATCAACTCTCAATCGCAGTTGGTCCAAGAGCTGTTTATTCCACAGGCAAAGCTAAAAATGAAGTCAAAAATGCTCAAATCGGTGTATCAACTCCGTATGGTGTGGTAGATGGTGATCTAAGTGCAAGAAGAGAAATGGAAGGCAATAGCTGGGATTTTGGCTATAATGCGGCTTTGGCTTATCGCCCGACTGAAAATTTAAGCTTAGCAGCCACTTATCGTTCCAAAGTAAATATGACTCTAAAAGGCGATGCAAGTATCAGATCTACATTTAATACCACTAGCACCAACCCAGCAGCTCCAGTTGTAAGAGGTGAGCTTGAGGGCACTTATAATGGAGATGTGAGCATAGATATACCGCTTCCTGCGATTTTGACACTAGGCACGGCTTATTCTTGGGATAATTTGACACTTTCTTTTGCTTATGATAGAACTTTTTGGTCGAGTTTGAAAGAATTTGACTTTGAATATTCTCGCAAAGTCCCAGTTTCTGATATGTTCGACAAACCAGTAGATAAACAATGGCATGACACGGATACTTTTCGCTTTGGTGTAGTATATCAATACAGCGACCAACTTCGCTTAATGGGCGGTTTTGCTATAGACGAACCAGCAGCCGATAGTGATAAAGTGCGTTTTGAGCTTCCTGATACGAAATCTTATATTTATTCTTTGGGCTCAAATTACAAATTTACACCTGCTTTAGACCTTACTGCAGCTGCACTTTATCAAGATCGCCAAAAAAGACAAATCAATGCTAGAGACGAACATGCTTTTAATAATCTCGAAGGCACATTTGGTCGCACAAATATTTGGATTTTGAACCTTACTCTTGGATATAGATTCTAATCCCACAAAATACGGATTTTTTGATAAATTTTGCTAAATTTTAATTAATTTAGCAAAATTTACAGAATTAGGCAACGAATTTAAAGAATTGTTCTAGTAAATTTGCTTTTAAATTTGGTAAAATCTATCAAATTTCACACAAAGGAAATGCTATGAAAAAAATTCTTTTAAGCCTACTTTTGGCATTTAGTGTAGTTTTTGCTTGGGAAAGCGAAGTTTTAGCTAAAATAGACAAAGCCGATGACCTTAAAATCGCTCCTATTAGAGCAAACGGCGTAACTGGAACTCCTACTTGGATATGGGAAGTCGTGGTTGATGGCAGACTTTTTGTTCGTCCGTATAATGGAGTAAATTCGTCTTGGTATAAATCAGCGATCGCTTATAAAACTGGCATTATCGTTGCAGCGGGTAAAACTTATGAAGTAGATTTTGCTCCAGCAACAAATAGCGAATTAAACGACAAAATCGATCAAGCTTATCGCACAAAATATTCAAAAAGTCCATATATGAGACATATGATTTCAAGTAAATGCCGCGAAACGACAATTGAAATTATCCAAAAAGAGCAAAAATGAAAGCATTTTTAGCTGTTTTAATGGCGATTTTTGGATTAAATTTAGCATTAGGAAGCGAAATGAAAATTGAGTTTGTAAGCGGAAATGTCAAAGCGAGTGTGGTTTTAAATGATACAAATGCCGCTAAAAGTTTTTATGAAAATTTGCCAATGGAATTAAATTTAAAAGACTATGTTGGGCGTGAAAAAATCGCCGATTTGCCTGTGAAACTTGATTTCCAAGGCGATCCTAGCTCTGATGGCAAAATCGGCGATTTGGGATATTTTTCACCGTGGGGAAATTTGGTGTTGTTTTATAAACCACAGCCTTATTACAACGGACTTATCAAACTTGGCAAATTTGAAAGTGGATTTGAAGAAATCATAAAATGTGAGAAAGTTTTAATCAAAAAAGCAGAGTAAATTTATCAATATCACAGCGTTTTTTATCCTTTTTTTCGCTAAAATTATGGAATTTTCAAAAAAGGATTAAAATGAGAAGTGATATTGTAAAAAAAGGCTACACAAAGGCTCCACATCGCTCACTTTTAAGGGCTACGGGCTTAAAAGATGAAGATTTTTCTAAGCCGTTTATCGGCGTGGCAAATAGCTTTATAGAAGTGATTCCAGGTCATTTTTTCTTAAATAAATACGCTGAAATTATCAAAGATGAAATCCGCAAAAACGGCTGTGTGCCGTTTGAATTTAACACAATCGGCGTTGATGACGGTATCGCAATGGGGCATAGCGGTATGCTTTATAGCTTACCAAGTCGCGAAATCATCGCAAATTCCATAGAAACCGTGATGAACGCTCACGCACTAGATGCTCTTATTTGCATACCAAACTGCGATAAAATCGTGCCTGGTATGGTTATGGGAGCTTTAAGAGTAAATGTGCCGACAATTTTTGTAAGCGGCGGTCCGATGAAAGCAGGAACTGGGCAAAAAGGCGAAGCTTTGGACTTAAATTCGGTTTTTGAAGCAGTCGGTGCGTATGAAACCAAGCAAATCAGCGAAGATGAGCTTAAATTTATCGAGTGTGCGGCGTGTCCGGGCGGTGGAAGTTGTAGCGGAATGTTTACCGCAAACTCGATGAATACGCTTTGCGAAGCTATGGGAATTGCATTGGCTGGAAACGGCACGATTTTAGCCCTAACGCCTGAAAGGGAAGCACTTTTGAGAAGAGCTGCTAAAAGGATTTGCGAAATCGCCACGGACGAGAGATTTAAAATCCGAAATATCATCAACGAAAAATCAATCCGAAACGCAATGGTCGTGGATATGGCGATGGGCGGAAGCTCAAATACGATTTTGCATATGTTGGCGATCTCTCGCGAAGCAGACGCACCGCTAAATATCGCTGATTTAAATGAAATTTCCCGCTCGGTGCCACACATCGCAAAAATCGCTCCGAGCCTACCTAGTGTGCATATGCAAGATATTGAAAACTCTGGCGGACTTAGTGCGATAATAAATGAAATCGCTAAATTTAATCCAAATTTGCTAAATTTAGACGCTCTTTGCGTGGGCGGTGATACTTTGGGCGAGAGAGTAAAAGATGCTCAAATCAGCGATAAAAATATAATCCGCCCTGTGGAAAATGCCTATTCTATGCGTGGCGGACTAGCCATTTTGTTTGGAAATTTAGCCGAGCAAGGCTGTGTTATAAAGGCTGCCGGAATTATAGGAGAACGCAAATTTAGCGGAACAGCGATTTGTTTTAATAGCCAAGATGAAGCGATTGAAGGCATAACAAGCGGAAAAGTGCAAAAAGGAAATGTCGTGGTGCTTCGCTATGAAGGACCAAAAGGAGGTCCTGGAATGCAAGAAATGCTAAGCCCGACTAGCCTAATCGTGGGCAGGGGACTAGGAGCTGATGTGGCACTCATCACAGACGGGCGTTTTAGCGGTGCTACGCGTGGGCTTTGCATAGGGCATGTAAGTCCAGAAGCCGCAGAAGGCGGTATGATAGGTCTGTTAAAAGACGGCGATATAATCGACATCGATGTGGATAATTTCAGCATAAATGTGCGTTTAGATGAAGCAGAAATCGCAAAACGCCGCACCCAGTGGAAATACGCAGGAAAGGTCGTCAAAAGCAAATGGCTAAGGCAATATCAAAAACTAGTAACAAATGCTAGCAACGGCGGTGTTTTGGAAGCGTAGAAATACAAAGCCCAATAGTTATTGGGCTTTGATTAAATTATATATTGAAATGATTGTGGTGGAAATTTTATGCCAAATTCCATTAAATTTTTAGGTTTTTTATATTTTTTTACTTTTCCAAGAGAATATGCATTTGCATTTTCACTTCCACTGAAATATTGAAAAAAAGTTTTTTCATCTATCCCTGATTTATCACTAGTGGCATTCCATAAATCCAACGGGGACATAGAAATAGTGTTTTTTACTTCTACTTCTCCTACTATTCTCATATGTGGATATGTGCAATAAATAATTATTCTTTTTACAGCCTTTTTTGCCAGAATTCTTCTGTATTCATATTGTTTATCACCACTTAGTATTTTTTTTACATACTCTGGTTTTATTGATAATAAAATTGTTTCCATTATTTTTTATCCATATATTTTATTTGAGTTTGAGCTTTTTCTAATATTAGATTATAATGCTCATTGCCAATTTTCGTAAATGGTCTTGGACCCTTTCCTTGTTCTATTATATTAGTTTTCCACAATTCTTCTAATATAACTTTTTTCTTAAATTCCTTTACAAATATTAGTTTTATGACAACTAGTTGCGATCTTCGTTGATTCCAAAAATCTATTAATTCTTTTTTGCTAAATACTGTTCTATTTTTACAATATTGCAAATATTCTTCCATATTACTAAAATTGGCACGATAATCGTCCAATATACATAACGATGTAACTACGGAAGTAAATTTTTTATTTGTTCCATCTTCTCCTTTTCTGTATATTAAAATTAAATCTCCTTTATTTATGTTTTCAATATTTTGTCTCGCAAATGATATATAGACTTTTTGAAGAGCATATAGATTTGCTTCATCTGACATAAAATCTTCTATTTTTTCATTTTTTAGTATAGAATCCGGAAATAACTTTGTATGCCATTTTGATTCTATCGGTAAAAACATTTTATTGGCAAAATAGCGTATATTTGGAAAATTTTTTCTAGGGCGTAGAGATGAATCATAGCTTCCTAATTTTTTTATCATAACTTTTTCTTCGGTATTAATATTTTTTCCAAATAATTCAAAGCCCCATTTTTCCAAAAATTCCATTAGGGCTTTTTGTTCTGAACTACGATCGAAAATAGTTAAATATATTTCTTCTACATTGCTTAATATAGCATTATCAAAAACTATTTTCAAAAATCTTTCTCCAAGTCTAAAACCAGTAGATACAACTTTAAAAGTTCCAATTTTTAATCTTTTTTTAGGTAGCATTTTAGGTTCAATATGCGAATAGTTTTCATCTTTATCTTCTATTTTAAGATATAAAAATCCTTGAATTTTATTTTTATCACTATAACAAATGTATCCATCTTCATAGCTTTTTTTCTTAAACCATTTGTCAAATTCATAGTCATTTCTTAAACTATCAAAAAAATCATCTTCAATATTAATTTTTTCAAATCGTATTTTTTCTACTTTAAGTGCTTTATAGTCTATAAGATCTGGATATTCATTGGTTGCATCGATTACAAATTGATTTATAGTTAGCACTTGGTCGGTCAAATTTAATAATTTGGCTTTTTTGATTATACCTTTATCTTCGGTTATTAATATATCGACATATCCTTTATATACTTGATATAACAAAATATTGTCTATCTTATCATTTTCGTTATTTGAATTTAAACATTTTATGGTATCTAAAAATTCCATATCTAGTTCTATGTGTTGTGTTAAAATGTCGTATGCCCTTAATTTAATATTTAAAATTTCTTTTTCGCCATCTTTTTCATATTTTTCTAATTCTTTTCTACTAACCAAGTGTATAAGTTTTTTATATTGCAATTTATCTAGCCAGTAATATAGGTTTCCAACCGACATATTAGACGATGGCTTGGTAAATTCTCGATGTATGATAATATTTGTATCCAATAAAACATTTTTATTCATAGCGCTACCTTTCTAAAAAATTGCGAATATTAATAATATCATTATTGTTATATTGCATATTATATACTAGACAATCAACACCAAGTTTTTTTGCTATCGTTGTGGCAAATTTTACTTCTGTATCTTGAAATAAGGATATAAATTTTTCATCATAATGTGTTTGTTTGTTTCGTTTAGCAAGATTTTGTAATATTCTATGTGGATTAGCCGTTAAAACTACTATCTTATTGATATTCAAATTTTCATATACATACATTGGCAATTTTTCTATGCCTATTGGAGCAGTATTACCGATAATACAAAAATGACCCGCTAGTAAAATGTTATTTTTTGCATTTGGAAGTAGTTTATTATTTACTACATTGACAAGAATATCTTGATTCAAGTATTTATTGGTTACTTGTTTATTGAATTCGTAATTTTCTCCATTGCAATTACTTATTATGTCGCTTGCAGAAAATGATTCATAAAAATATGTCTTTGACATAGTTTGTATTAGCGTGGTTTTTCCAACTCCATATATTCCAGAAATAAAATAAATTTTAATGCCCATTTATATGCCCGATGTTAATCTGGTTGATAATTGCTCAAAAACACAATTACTCAACAATGCTTCCGTTACGGGATTTCTATTAATTTCTTTTGCTCCGACAAAATAAAAATGCTCAGTAGTTAGTTTGTTATAATCTTTCCAAACTGTATCTATATGATGATTTTTTCTGAAATGATTATGATCCCAAGTGGATATTATAAAATTATTATCTGTTTTTTGTAATAAATCATGCAGTTTATTTTCTAAATCAATATCCCAACTGTCAAAATAATCAACATGTCTTCCTATATATGGTGGGTCACAGTATATCAAAGAACTGCTTGGGCTTTGGGTTATAGTTTTTTCAAAAGATTGACATTTGAATTCCCAATCAAAATATCCTAAACATTCGCAAACATATTTTATTTGATTGCAAATTTTGGTTATATATGCTTTTGAAAATCTTTGTGGTTTATGTCCGTATGGGACATTAAATTCGCCCTTTTTATTAAATCTTATCATTCCATTAAAACACGATCTGTTTAAAAATAAAAAATCAAGTGAATTGTGATAACCATTAAATCTTTGTCTTACTTCATAATAATACAAATCATCAAATTTTTCTAACTTTTCACCTTCGGTGTGCAAAAATTCACAAGCTACTTTTGGCGTAATTTTACCTTCTTTTATTGAATTGTAAAAGTTGATTATGTGCGGGTTAATGTCTGCAAAAATTGCTTTGCATGGTTTTGCATTAAATCCGACCACACCAGAACCCATAAATGGCTCAACCCATACACTAAATTTAAATTCTTTGATTGAATCTAATATAAACGGTGTTAATTTGGTTTTTATTCCCTGTATTTTGATAGGCGGTACTTTTACACTCATCAATCGCCACCCTTTTTGCCTACTTTTTTATTGTATAAATTTAGTGGTAAATTTCTGTATTCTAAGTATTCTATAAGTGAAGTTAGGTTTTTTCTTTTGCCATTTTTATCTATGATTTGCAATTTGCCAAAATTTGACCAATAATCATCAAAAATTTCTTCTCCAGCTTTGGCAAATACTCCATTTCCGTTTATAATATCTGATATTTTTTGGATACTGCCTATGTTTGCCGTATTTCCGCTGCCACCTTTGTCGCTTGCTATTTTCCATTTTTCTTCTGCGAAAAAGATAAAATTTTTAATAGCCGATTTGATTAAATTTAATTGATTTAATTTATAGGTTTTTAATTCGTCTAAATTTGGCAAATTTTCTCTTTGGTAAATTATCCCTAAGCAAAAATGACCACTGTATTCGTTGTATGGATATTGTATATTTTTACTACTTGTTCTATTGATAAAATATTCTCCGTGTGAGCCTAGCGTAAAACCATTGCAAAATTCTAGATATTTTTCATCTCTATATGTTGTTTTCAAATCAACTGCAAATTTAATTTTTTTATCTTTTTTTGATATGAAAGTTAAATCAGGATACCAATTTTGACAAGTCGCAAGTTCTATATCAAAGCCGATCCTATCTCCAAAAGCCAAGAAATGTGGCAGTAGATGAATTTCTAATATTTTAGAAATAATTTTTGTATCAGAAGAAATGGGGTATATATTTTCAAACACATCAATAAAGCCTTTTATCGTCCATTCGCCATCTTGTGAAATTTTATCACCCAAATCAGCTACAAATTCTTTTAGTTTCATCAAAAAAGCTTTTTTATCCACAAATCAACCTTTTATTTACCGATAATATTGTGCTTATCATTATATTAAAAGCCAACTTAAAAATATATACATTACTTATTTTAACGCCTTTTTTAGCCGTTCTAATCCATCGAGCAAATTCGCCCTTGGTGTGGCGATATTTAAACGCAAGAAATTTTCGCCTCCACTTCCGTAAATCTCGCCGCTGCTTAGATAAAGCCCTGTTTGCAATCGGATAAAATTTGCAAGTTCGGTTGAATTTTTAAACTCCGCAAAGTGTGGTATTTTCAAATTTTCGCTCGTTGCGATAGGAATTTCGCCACTTAAATTTATCAAATTCGAACAATCAAGCCACATTAAATATGTCGCATCGCACGGCAATGCCCTTATATAAGGCAAATTTTCGCTCAAAAACTCATGCACGATTTTTTTATTTTGGCTTAAATACTCTCTTAGACTATCTAGCCATGCTTCACCCTTTTCAAAAGCAGCTATCGTAGCACTTGTCGCAAATGCGTTTGGTTCGGCGATTTCATCTGTATTAAAGGCTCGCCACGCTTTATGGCGTAAAAATTTATTTTTGGCAAAAACGGCGGCGGTATTAAGTCCAGCTATATTAAACGCTTTTGTCGGCGAAATGCACGAAATACTGATATTTTCGCAAATTTCACTCACACTTGCAAACGGCGTGTAAGATAAATTTGGCTCAGTCAAATCACAATGAATTTCATCGCTAATGACCGTTACTCCGTGCTTAGCACAAAGCTCACCCATACGAGCAAGCTCATCTTTTTTCCAAATTTTACCGATTGGATTATGCGGATTACAAAGGATAAATAGCGAAGTTTGCGGATCGCTAAGCTTGTTTTCAAAATCCGTCCAGTTGATTTCATACTCTTTGTTTTTATAAACAAGCTCGCTGTAAAGTGCCTTTACGCCGTTATTTTGGATAGATGAGAAAAAGCAATTATAAACCGGGCTAAGCACCAGAACGCTTTCATTTGGCGTGGTAAATTTTCGCACGAGCGATGAAAGTGCAGAAACAACGCCTGTGCAAAATATAAGCCAGTGTTCTTCAATGCGAAAATTGTGGCGTTTTTGCCACCAATTTTGATACGCCAAAGCCCACTGGGTGGAAATTTCGCTGTATCCAAAAATGCCATGCTTCACCACTTCTTGCAACGCCTCTAAAATGCAAGGAGCAGTGCGAAAGTCCATATCTGCGACCCACATAGGAAGTTCGTTTTCGCTAACTGCCCATTTTAGAGAATTTGAGTTTCGTCTGTCTATAATCTCATCAAAATTAAATTTCAAAATTTATCCTTTGTGATTAAATTTAAGCCTAAATTTTAGCAAATTTAAACTCAAATTTATCGCTCAAAAATGCAAAATTTGTGCTAAATTTGTTTAGTTAATTACTCATAGCTTTATTTTATAAATCCGCTTCCCAAAACTCTTTTGTTTTCATCATAAAATACAGCTAGTTGCCCACTAGCTACGCCAAAAGCTGGTTCAAATAATTCTACGCTTACTCCGCCATCATTTTGTTTTTTGACAAAACAAGGCAGTGCGTTTGAGCGGTAGCGAACCTTAACAAATGCTTCAAAATCGTCAAGTCCGACAAAATCATTGAAATTTGTGGTTTGAAAATTATAAGTTTTTAATTCGTCTTTTAATCCGACTGTAATTTCGTTTTTTGCTGGATTTATAGCAGTTACAAAATGTGGCTCGTGAGCTCCATTGTAAGTAAAACCCCGTCTTTTGCCAATCGTGAAATTCATATATCCATTGTGTTCGCCGACAATCTCGCCTTGAGTATTTCGCACGATGCCTTTTTGATTAGTATTAAAATGGCGATTTAAAATTTCCATATAATTTGTAGGCACAAAACAAATTTCGCTACTTTCTTTTTGTTTCGCAAGAGCCTGAAATTGCGGAATTTTTATAGCTTGAGCTTTGATATTTTGTTTAAATTTATCTCCAAGCGGGAAAATAATATGCGAAATCATGTTTGGGTCTAAATTTGCCAAAAAATAGCTTTGATCTTTGCTCTCATCAATTCCAGCTTTCAAAAGCCCATTTTCTATCCTAGCATAATGCCCAGTAGCGATTTTTTCGCACCCTAAGCTTTTGGCGTATTGCCACAAAGCACCAAATTTGATCACTCTATTGCAATGCACACAAGGATTTGGTGTGAGACCATTTTTATACGAATCCACAAATAAATCATAAATTTGCTCTTTAAATTTATCACGCAAGTCTAAAATTTGCGTCTGAATACCCAAAAAATCGCTGATTTTGCTTACTTTGGCAATATTTTCTTTGTGATAATCATCGTTATTGTGAAGTTTCATATAACAGCCTATAAGCTCATATCCGCTTTCAAGCAAAAATTTAGCACTCATAGAGCTGTCAATTCCACCACTCATCGCAATCAAAACTTTCATTTTGTCCCTTAGATTTGATTAAATTTGCGGAATTATTTTATATAATCAATGATTTCTTCGACACTATTGCAAACTTTATAAAGTTTTAGATCTGATTTTGAGATCATTTTGTTTGATATTAGAGTATTTTGAAAAAATTTAATCAAATCTCCCCAAAAAATTTCATCAAAAAATATGATTTTGTGCTTTCTAAGTCCTGTTTGGGCTAGAGTTAGCACCTCAAAAACTTCGTCCAAAGTCCCAAAACCACCTGGCATAATTATAAAAATATTGCTATTTTTGATGAGTTTTTGTTTGCGTTTGCTGAGATTTTTGTATTGTTTAAAATGTGTGCAGTATGGATTGAGATCTTGTTCGTGTGGCAAAATAATATTTAGACCTATGCTCACCCCACCATTTAAAAACGCACCTTTATTGACAGCTTCCATGATGCCACCACCGCCGCCAGTAATTAATCCGAAGTTATTTTTAGCAAGTTCGCTTCCGATTTTTTGTGCTACATCATAAAATTTAGCATCAATCTTAGATCTTGCCGAGCCAAAAACAGTTACAAATTTTATTTTTTTTATTTTTTTTCGTGCCAAATTACTTCCTTTAAATTTGATTGATTTTGCGGGTGTATTTTACTAAATTTAGCCAAATTTTACAAAGTATTTTAATTAAATTTGATAAAAATAATAAGCTTTTTGGCTAAATTTTGATTAAATTTTGGATTATTAGGCTTAAATTTATTCTCTTGCATCTGCTAAAACAAGTCCAAAAAGCACATTTACGCCGTGTTTTTCTAGGACTTTTTTGGCCTCTAGCATACTCGTGCCAGTCGTAACTATGTCATCTACTAAAATCACAGGATTTGAAATAGGCGAGTTTAGTTTAAATTTTCTCGGGTGAGTTTGGCGAAATTTAAGCGATTTTCCCGCATATTTGATTTGATTTTGGGCATGAAGTAGTCCAAATTTGGGCTTAATAAACTCTGATTTCAAAGCTTTTGCTAGAATTGCTGAATGAGAATATGAATTTATCGGATTGTCATCGATTGGAATTGCGTTGATGATTTGATCAAATTTAGCATTTTTAGCAAAAATTTTAAAAGAAATTTTAGCAAGTTTGTTAAATACAAAAAGCCCATGTAAATGATATTTGGAATAAAGCAATCTTGAAATGGAATCAAATTTAAAAAAATAATAAACAGCAAAGTCGCCAAATGTGCGTTTGCCGACTTCGCCAAATTCTAAGTGTTTGGTGCATTTAGAGCAAATTATGCTAAACGAAAATGCACCACAATTTGCACAAAGCACTATTCGCTAATAATTTCTAGTGCAACTCTTTTGACCATACTATTTACCATATCTCTATAGATATTTTCGAATACACTTGTGGTCTTTAGAGCAACAAATTTTGTTTGAGGTTCGGCTAGTTTTTTGGTGATTACTTTGCCGTCTTTTTCAATTCTAAGTTCAACTACAATGTTTGATTTTAAATTGTCTGTTTGAAAACCACTCAAATTTGCATTAAATTCTTTGATAAATACATCTACAACTGCAGCTTCTCCGTTGTCTTCTAAAGAAATTTTGTTTTGTGTAAGTTGAGTTTTGAGTGCGCTCTCAAACCAAGCTCTCAAATCACTGCTTAAAACAACATATTTTTCTATATTGCCGTCTTTGTCGCTTCTCGTGCCTACGATTTGTTTATTTACTCTAGCATCTTGGACACTTTGGATATAAACTGATTTTGTGGAAGTAAAATCAGAACTAGGTTTGAAAGAACCAAGATCTGCTACTAAATAGTTGTTTGTAGAGCAAGCACTAAATAGCAAAATTGCCGCCGCCAAAATTGATAATTTTTTCATATTTTCTCCTTTATTTAAGTTGGTTTATGTGATCTGCCGCCCTTGAAGCAAGAGCTTGAGCTAGCAAATCTATTTTGTTGCTTACTTCGCTTTTATTGACACTTTCTTGAGTTAGCTGTGAGTTGATGGTAAAATTTTTAGAATAATTTATATTTTTAAGTGCTAATTTGCCACTCATTTTGCCATCAAAAATAGTGTTTTTATGAGAAACGCTAAATTTAGTAAATTTAAAATCCGCTCTCCAAGTATAAGGTGAATCTTGAGAACTTACCAAAACCATACCTCTTTTGCGTAATTCTTGTTTTAAAAATCTAAAAAAAGCCGCATCTATTCTTTGGTCTAAATTTATTTTTTCGCCTTTGTGGTTTATGTAAGTTTGTTCTATATTTGGTGCTGATACGCTGTGTATATATACTCTTTTGAGATCTTTGTTTGCGTCTATTTTAGGGCTGTTTGTATTATAATAAGTGCCACTACTACAACCAAATACGCCAAAAGCCACAAATAATATCAAAAATAATTTAATTATATTTTTCATTTTTTGCCCCTTTTAAGCTCATTTGAGATTTGATCAAATAAATCATCTAAGTGATTTTGGTATTCTAACCTATCATCAAATTTAAAGTGCAAATTTGGTGCTCTATACCAACCCTCAGCTTCCAAACAAAAGTCTTGAATAAGTCCTGAGACTTGCTTTAGGTGCGATAAAATATAATCTTGCTCTCTTTTGTCAAATGACATTTTATCAAGATATACAAAAGCATCATAACGACCTTTTTTGCACTCTACATCAGTAACACAAAGCGAATTTAAATACTCATCATCTAAAGTTCCAAGTGCTTGTGGAATGAGTTCTTTTAAAACACTTGCTGTGCGAAGTCTGCGAATTTCAGCTGGATTCACTAAATTTTCCTTTAGTCAATGACCGCTTGGCTTTGGACTTCTTTGTAGCTTTCGATATAATCTCCTTCTCT
>JAGAZK010000018.1 GCA_017940085.1 Campylobacter sp. | reverse complement strand
TTTAAATTCATTTAAATTTGTTCGTTTTACGATACCATTTTTAGTGAAAAATGCTAAAGATTTGCTTTCATCAAAATCAGTCGTAGGAATGATAGCTTTGATTTTTTCGCCTTCTTGGAGCTGGATTAAATTTACAACAGCTTTGCCTTTTGCTGTGCGTGATCCCTCAGGTATTTTATAGACTTTTAGCCAGTATAATTGACCGCGATCTGTTACAAACATCAAAGTATCATGACTCATACAAGTAAAGAAGCTTTCAATAAAATCATCATCATAAGTAGTTACAGCAACTTTGCCTTTGCCACCTCGTTTTTGTTTTTCGTAACTTTTAGACGGAACTCGTTTAATATAACCACGATGAGTAATAGTAACTACCATATTTTCATTTGGTATTAGATCTTCTATGTCAATATCATTGTAATCATCGACAATTTCAGTAATTCTAGGGCACTTAAATTTGCTCTTAATATCTAGCAATTCTTCTTTTATGATTTTTTCTATTTTTTCTTCGCTTTTCAAGATTGCATCAAGTTCGGCAATTAGTTTTAATAGATCTTTTAATTCTGCTTCTAATTTATCTCTCTCAAGTCCTGTAAGTCTAGCCAAACGCATATCCAAAATCGCAACACTTTGGGCTTCACTTAAATTAAATTTAGCCATTAAGCTTTCTTTTGCACTTGCTACATCAGCACTTGTTTTGATAAGCTCGACAACTTCATCGATATTATCAAGTGCGATTTTAAGACCTTCTAAAATATGTGCTCTAGCTCTTGCTTTTTGGAGTTCAAAAATCGTGCGGCGAATAATAACTGTTTTTCTATGACCCAAAAATAAATTTAAAAGCTCGATTAAATTAAATATTTTTGGCTCTTTATTGTTGATTGCGAGCATAATAATGCCAAAAGTTACTTCCATTTGAGTGGATTTAAATAGATTGTTTAGCACAATCTCACTCATCGCATCTCTTTTTAACTCAATCACAAGACGAATGCCGTCTCTATCGCTCTCGTCTCTAATCTCGCTTATACCTTCTAATTGCTTATTTTTGACTAGATCTGCGATGTCAGAGTGAAGTTTGGCTTTATTTACTTGATATGGGAGCTCATCTACTACGATTACATCTTTGTTTGGTTTATTTTCTATGTGAGTTTTGGCTCTTAGTCTTATACGACCCCTACCCGTGCGATAAGCTTCAATAATGCCCTTTTTGCCATAAATTATGCCGCCAGTCGGGAAATCGGGACCTTTTATACAATTCATAACGCTTTCTAAATCTGCTTCTTTGTCTTCAAGCAACAACAAAAGTCCGTCTATTAGCTCATCTAAACTATGTGGTGGTATGTTTGTAGCCATACCTACAGCAATACCGCTTGAGCCATTTAATAACAAATTTGGCACTCTAGTTGGCAAAACATCAGGTTCAGTCAAACTATCATCATAATTTGGTATAAAATCAACCGTTTCTTTATCTAAATCGTGCAAAAGCTCTTCAGCTAAATTTGTCATTCTAGCTTCAGTATAACGCATAGCAGCAGCACCGTCTCCATCTACTGAACCAAAATTTCCTTGACCATCGACTGTCGGAATTCTCATTGAAAAGCTTTGAGCCATACGAACCAAAGCATCATAAATAGCATAATCTCCGTGTGGGTGGTATTTACCCATAGCGTCCCCAACGATTCTAGCTGATTTTACATGTTTGCTTCTACTGCCTACGCCGATATTGTTCATAGTATAAAGTATGCGGCGATGAACTGGTTTTAGCCCATCTCTAGCATCTGGAAGCGCTCTTCCGATAATAACACTCATCGAATAATCTAAGTAGCTTGTTTTTATAGAATCTTCTACATCTATTGATTTTATATCTTGATCTTGAATTGAAATTTGATCTGACATGGAAATCCTTGAAAAGTATATTGAAATAGGGATTTTAGCCAAATTTTAATAAAAATTGGCTAAATCAAAATTTAATTGTATTGATACACAATCTTGCCATTTTTTATGGTTAGGACATTTAGACCTTTGAGTTTTTTGCCAAAAAATGGAGAATTTTGAGATTTGGATTTATTTAATTTAGCATCATAAATATATTCTAAATTTGGATCAATTATAGCAATATCGGCTTTGAAACCAACTTTTATCTCACCTTTGTCAGTTAAATTTAACAAATTTGCTGGATTTTTAGAACAAAGTCTTGCCATATCGTTGAGTGTGATTATTTTTTTATTTACAAGATTTAAAGTAAGTGGAACTAAAGTTTGAAGTCCAATAATCCCAAATGGAGCTTTGTCAAATTCAGTAAATTTATCATCATTACTATGCGGGGCGTGATCTGTGGCAATCATATCAATTAATCCGCTTTTTAATCCTTCTTGCATAGCTTTAACATCGTCTTTTGTGCGAAGTGGTGGCGACATTTTGTAGTTTGTATCATACTGCCCAATATCATCTTCGCTAAGTGTAAAATGATGAGGCGTAACTTCGCAAGTAATATTTATACCTTGATTTTTTGCCATTTGGACAAGTTTTAGACTATATGCTGAACTTATATGAGCTATATGAATATGACCGCCAGTTAATTTAGCTAAAAGCATATCTCTGCTAATCATAATTTCTTCTTGCTCTCGTGGCATTCCGTTGATCCCTAGTTTCATAGACACCTTGCCTTCGTTCATATGCCCACATGGACTTAGTGAGCAATCTTGAGAGTGGCTAGATATAAATGAGCCGTGAAATGCTGAATATTCAAGTGCAGCTCTCATCACATCGCTACTTACCACAGGAAGTCCATCATCGCTGAAATACGCACAACCAGCTTGTTTTAAATTTCCCATATTTGTGATTTGCTCACCTTTAAAATCAGAACTCACAGCTCCAACCGGAAGCAAATCTATAAGTCCGAGCGAATTTGCTTTGTCTATCATATATTTTGTAATCATCGTGCTATCGTTGATTGGCTTGGTATTTGCCATAGCACAGCAAGTAGTTACTCCGCCAGCAACCGCTGCTTTAGAGCCAGTGATTATGTCTTCTTTGTAAGTAAGTCCAGGATCTCTAAAATGCACATGAATATCAATCAAACCCGGAAAAATCAATTTTCCTTTAGTGTCTATGACTTTGTCAGCTTTTGGCTCTGTTTTGCAAATTTGAGCGATTTTGCCATTTTCAATCAAAACATTTGCTTTTTGAGTGCTGTCAAAATTTATTATCGTGCCGTTTTTAATTAAAATTTTCATTATTTTGCCTTTGAGTTGTGAAGCATTTTCAAAACAGCCATTCTCATAGCAACTCCATTTTCTACTTGTTCAAAAACGCTTGAATATTTATCCATTACTTCGCTATCCATTTCTACTCCCCTATTTACTGGACCAGGGTGTAATATAAGAGCATTTTTGTTAGCAAATTTGAGATTATCTAAATTTAATCCAAAATATTTTGGATATTCACTTGGGTAGCCGACTTCGTTATTTTGGCGTTCTAGTTGGATTCTTAGCATAATTATACAATCAACCTTATCCAAAGCTTCTTTTATGTTTTTGCAAATCTTACAACCAAAAACCTCAGCCCACCTAAGTGTCATCGGTGGCCCAAAAAGCCGTATATTTGCTCCTAGTTTTTTAAGAGCATAAATATTTGATCTTGCTACTCTTGAGTGAAAAATATCGCCGATTATTGCGACATTTAATCCTTTTATTTCGCCAAATTTTTCTTGCATAGTAAAAATATCTAAAAGTGCTTGAGTGGGGTGCTCGTTGCAGCCGTCTCCTGCGTTGATGACATGGGCTTTTGTATTTTTTGCTACAAATTTCGCCACACCTGAGCTAAAATGCCGAATTACAAAAAAATCGCTTTGCATAGATTCGATATTTTTAATCGTATCGATTAAAGTTTCGCCTTTTTGTGTGCTTGAACTACTTGGAGAAAAATTTATTATATCAGCCCCAAGTCTTTTTGCAGCTAACTCAAAACTCGTCCTTGTGCGGGTGGAGTTTTCAAAAAACGCATTTATAACGCTCACACCTTTTAACAAATCCACTTTTTTAACAGCGGTTTTGTTTAGCTTTTTGAACTCTTTTGCGGATTTTATTAGATCCAAAATCTCGCTTTTGCTTAAATTTTCAGTGCTTATAAGATCTTTTTTCATCTTTTTCCTAAAAATTTTATTTGTAATTTTACAAAAATATAACTTATTTTTTAAGCAAATTTAAGTTAAAATTTCCCAAATTTTTCCACAAAAGGCAAAAAATGCGTGGCTACAAAATCTTCTCAGGCACGGCAAATCTAGAATTTTCAAAAATGGTTGCGAAATATTTAGGGATTCCCTTAAGTGATGCTATTATAAAAAGATTTAGCGATGGTGAAATTAGCGTTCAAATCGGCGAAAGTGTGCGTGGCAAAGATGTTTTTATTATCCAACCGACCTGTGCTCCTGCAAATGTAAATTTAATGGAGCTTTTAGTGCTAACTGACGCTTTGAAGCGAAGCAGTGCGAGCACGATAAATGCTGTAATTCCATATTTTGGCTATGCTAGACAAGATAGAAAAGCCGCTCCAAGAGTGCCAATTACTGCTAAACTTGTAGCAAATATAATCCAAACAGCTGGAGTCGATAGAGTAATCACTATGGATCTTCACGCAGGTCAAATTCAAGGATTTTTTGATATTCCAGTTGATAACTTATATGGCACGACTGTTTTTGTAAATTATGTCAAAAATAAAAATCTCAAAAATCCAATTGTCGCAAGTCCTGATATAGGCGGTATCGCAAGAGCAAGATCTTTGGCAAAATCACTAAATTTAGATTTGGCTATCGTGGATAAACGCCGCGAAAAGGCCAATGAAAGCGAAGTGATGAATATAATTGGCGATGTTGATGGCAAAGATGTGATTTTAGTTGATGACATCATCGATACAGCTGGAACTATCGTAAAAGCCGCAGCTGCATTTAAAGAACAAGGTGCCACAAGCGTAATGGCATTTTGCACTCACCCAGTTTTGAGCGGACCAGCGTATGAGAGAATAAATAATGGTGCATTAGATGAACTTTTAGTAACTGATACAATCCCACTCAAACAAACAAGCGAAAAAATCAAAATTATCAGCGTAGCACCGCATTTTGGGGAAGTCATAAGAAGAGTTTATCACAACGAAAGCGTTAATAGTATGTTTTGAGAGTAAATTTACTCTCAAATTTATTAGATACTTTGCTATGCTTAGCATGACAAAACACTGTATTTTAAACTCGCTGTATTTTTGAAAAATATTCAAGACAGATTGTGTGGAGTAAATTAAATTTTTGGCGGTTTCAAAGGAGCGAACTTGAGCGTGTATAACTGCAGAAACTGCCAAAAATTTAATTTAATTCAAAACCGAACTAGGGAGAATTAAGGCAAATTTGAATAAATTTATTAGATACTCCACTCTCTTAGTATGACAACAAAATTTAATTATTTGTAGTAAAATCTCGCAATTTAAACAAATTTGACAAAGATTATGAAATATTTAGGGCAGTTTTCAATCATCATCACGATCAGTTTTTTGGCTGAAATTTTAGCGCATATCATACCGGCTCCAATTCCTGCTAGTATTTATGGGCTTAGCATAATGTTTTTGGCGTTTTATTTTAAAATCATCAAAATCTCTGCCGTGCGTGAGAGTGCGGCATTTTTCATAGAGATTATGCCTGTGATTTTTATCCCAGCAGGGGCTGGGATTTTGGTAGCAGGGGATTTGCTTTTAGCAAATTTAGCCCCATTTATCGTCATAACGATACTTTCAACCGCCGTAGTTATCGCTAGTTGCGGTATTATCGCACAATATTTTTACAATAAAAATCTCAAAAAAATTAAAGAAAATTTATATAAAAAGTCGTCAAATTTAGATGAAAATTCATCAAATTCCAACGCAAATTCCACCAAAAAGGACGAAAAATGAAAGAAATTTTGATAAATTCTGCATTTTTTGGCGTGTTTTTGTGTTTGGGAGCGTTTCAGCTTAGTTTGATTATCAAAAAACGGCTTAAATTCGCTATTTTTAACCCGCTTTTAATCTCAAATTTATTAGTTATCGGCACACTTTTGGTTTTTGACATACCTTATGAAAGCTTTGAAAATAGTGCAAAACATATCAGCTTTTTTCTTACGCCATTAACTGTGTGCCTTGCCGTGCCACTTTATGAGCAGTTAAATTTATTAAAAAACAATCTAAGTGCGATTTTGGCGGGTCTTATCGGCGGTGTGATAGGCGGACTTTTGTGCATTTATTTACTATCTTTGATTTTTGGTTTAAATCACGAATTTTTCGTAACCTTACTGCCAAAGTCCGTAACCGCCCCAATCGCAATAGGCGTTAGTGAAAAATTAGGCGGCGTGGTAACCATAACGGTGGCTTCTGTGATTATCACGGGGATTTTTGGCAATATGTGCGGAGCGTGGTTGCTTAAAATCTTTCGTGTGAAAAATAGCGTAGCAAAGGGCTTAGCTCTTGGTGCAGCAGGCCATGCAATGGGAACGGCAAGAGCGATTGAAATGGGAAGTATAGAAGGCGCTATGGCTTCACTTGCACTAGCTATAACAGGTCTTCTAACCGTCATCGGAGCTAGTATTTTTGCGATGATGTTGTAACTAGACATAAATTATGTATTTATGGTAAAATTTGAAGTAAAACTTTAATAATATAATTCCTAATTTTGTTATTTCATAGGATAGGTGATGAAAGTAAATTTAAGAGAAGCTGTCAAAAAATTGGCATACGGAAATATTGATTTTTTTCGACCATTATATGAAGCTATAATCAATTCCATACAAGCAGAAGCAGATGAAATCAATATAGAAGTTAATCATTATAGTATTGATGATAAAAAAATTATAAGTAGTTATTCTGTGAAAGATAACGGGATTGGATTTACGGATGAAAACATAGAATCTTTTTTAACTCTATGGACTGATAAAAACTCTGATAAAGGAGCTCTTGGCAGCGGCAGAATTTTGTGTCTGAAAGTATTTGATAATATCATAATAGAAAGTCAAACTAAAAATAA
>JAGAZK010000220.1 GCA_017940085.1 Campylobacter sp. | reverse complement strand
CAAGAGCGATTTGAAGTTTTGAGTTGAGTTGATCTCTGCTTGAAAGTGTTTGATCTAGGCTCATTTCGCCGATTGCCGATCTTAGCGTAGTCATAGCCAAATTTGAAATAGCTTTTCGGTAATCTTCGACATTATAAAGTGCCATTTTTCCGTCAATTACCTTTAAAAATACGATTCCATCAACTGCGATATTGACATTGTCTTTTGTGATGACTTGTTGTTTTGAAATATCTACAAGCTGTTCTCTGACACTCATTCTAGCTCTCACACTATCAAAAAACGGCACTATAACATGAAATCCGCCATCAAGCACCTTGTGAAAACGACCCAGTCTTTCGATAATCATAATCTCAGATTGAGATACGATTTTGATACCTAGCTTGATGATGACAGCCACAAAAGCAACTACAAGTATAGTAAAAATAGCAAATCCGCCCAATACAAATTCTTCCATTTTTTTCTCCTAAATTTAAACCAAAGATTATACCATTTAAATACTAAATTTGACTTGTTTGATTTTATTAAGAAAATTTACTTTGGTTATATTTATATTTATATAATATTATAAAAACAAAATTAAAATTAACTCCTAATTTCAAAAGGAGAAAAAATGAAAAAAACTTTACTGTGTGCTTTAACAGCACTTGCTTTTGTCGCTTGCGGTGATGAAAAAGCTGCAAATAACAATATGGAAACCAATGCAACTAGCATGGAAATGCAACAATCTGAACAAAACGCAACTAGTATGGAACAACCATCTAGTAATGCAAATATAGCTAGTATGCAATATAGTGCTGATTTGCCTTGCGCTGATTGTAGTGCTATCAAAACAAATCTTTCAATCTCAGGCGACACTTATACTTTAGATGAAGAGTATTTGGGTGTCAAAGAAGACAATAATCAAACCCAAACCAAATTTCAATCTCAAGGCAAAGTCGATCAAAACGACACTCATTTAACTCTAACAAGCCAAGATAGAGTAATGAAATTTAAAAAAGTTGATGAAAATTTACTTCTTGTAAATGAAAATTTAGAAGAACCAAACGAAGAAATGAAAGAATATTTCACTTTCAAACCTGTCAAAGAATAAATCAACCAAATCATCAAATTTCTTTAAGCGTGATTTAGCTAAAATTGCGAATTTAAGGGAATTTGATGATTAAATATATAGCACTTTTAAGATATAACCGCAATTTTAGATTATTTATTTTAGTTTCTTTTATATGTAGTTTTGGTGTGTGGTTTTCGCATACTGGGATTTTTACACTTTTAATCGATCTTAATGCTCCAGTTTGGGCGATAACAGCAACTGCCGCACTAGCTTTCATCCCAAATGTTTTCTTAGCCCCAATCAATGGCATAATTGTAGATAAATTTAAACCAAAACCACTAATGATAAGTATGTTTTTAATCGAAACCATTAGTGTTTTGCCACTAATTTTTATCGATAGCCTTGATTTGCTCTGGGTATTATTTTTGATGATTTTTTTGCGTTCTGGTGCTGGGACGCTGTATTTTCAAGCTGCGATGAGTATGCTTCCAAAAATTCTAAGCCAAAAAAATCTCAAACTCGCAAATGAAATGTTTGGAATGCTTTGGTCTGTTTCATATACGATAGGAATGGGAATTGCGGGGATTTTTATACATTATTTTGGCGTAAAAACTGCTTTTATTTTTGATTTTGTGCTTTATTTTGTGTCATTTTTCGTGCTTGTAAATTTGGATCTTAAAAATATCATTATGAAGCCTACAAACAAAGCTTTTACGATGATAAAAGAAGGTCTTATTTATCTCAAAAACAATCCACTTGTGGTGCATTTTATGATTTTACATGCATTTGTGGGCGTAACTAGCTATGATAATCTAGTTGCACTTCTTGCAAACTACGAATACAAAGAAATTATGAGTGCTTCTTTGGTGATTGGGTTTATAAATATGGTTAGAGCGACTTCGTCTATGATAGGTCAAATCGCACTTACAAAGATTATCAATGACAAAACGCTTTTTTGGTTACTTTTAGGGCAGGGGATTGGAATATCGCTGT
>JAGAZK010000219.1 GCA_017940085.1 Campylobacter sp. | reverse complement strand
ATATTCAAGGTATTTCTTTGCTTGAAAAAATCGAGCAAATTCGCAAATTTAACTATGAAAATTTTATAAAACCAAAGATTGCAAATTTAAAAGGCGGCGATAAGGCTGAAATTCTCTGTATCACAAGCGGCGTGGCAAGTAGCTATGTAAGCGAAGCAGTCGCTGAGCTAAAAATAAACGCCGATGTCCTTAAAATCGATATGTCAACGCCTTTGCCATACAACGAGCTAAACGAACTTTGCAAAAGCTATAAAAAAGTCGTGGTTTTTGAAGAGCCGTATGCTTGTATGGAAGAAGATTTAAGCGGTGAAAATATTTTTGGTAAAAAAACAGGTCATGTGCATAATATCCACGAATTTGGCAAAGACAAAGTTTTTGATGCATTTAAAAATCTTGGGCTAATTTCCGGCGAAAATCCTTTTAAAGCACCTAAATTTAGCCAGTTCGAGCTTCCAAAAAGACCGCCAAATTTATGTCCTGGCTGTCCGCATAGAGATATTTTTTATAGTATTACCAAAGTTTTCCGCACGAAGCAGTCAATTTATGCAAGCGACATTGGTTGCTATACTCTCGCACTTAATCAAAACGCCCTTGATCACTTCCTTTGTATGGGAGCTAGTATCTCAACGGCAAGCGGTTTTGCTTTGGCAAATCCTGATAAAACGGTCGTGGCAACGATCGGCGATAGCACATTTTTACACTCCGGTATGCCGCCGCTCATCAACGCAGTTTATCAAAAACACAAATTTATTTTGATAATTTTAGACAACTCAACTACTGCGATGACAGGTCGCCAAACCACGCCGGAAAATGCTTCAAATGAGATTGATATTAAAAAACTAGTTGAAGGCTGTGGTATCAAATGCTATGAGTATTTTTACGAGCCAGATCTTAATAAAACGCTTTTATTTATGAAAAATCTCAAAACCGCTTACGAAAATAGCGATTTGCCTGTGGTTGCGGTTATTAGACAATTTTGTATTTTAGATAAGGCAAATTCAAAAATTCCGCAAATTTATGCGGTCGTAAATGAAGCAAAATGCGTTGAGTGTGATAATTGTATCAGCAAATACAAATGCCCTGCTATGAGCTACAACGAACGCCATAAAGTTGAGATTGATCCGTTTTTATGCACGGGTTGTAGTGCCTGTATCGGCGGACTTTGTCCGACAGATGCTTTTGAAGTGAGGTCAAAATGAAATATCAAATTTTAATCGCTGGATATGGCGGACAAGGTGCCGTTTTTTTAGTAAAACTGCTTTCGATCGCAGCAGCAAATAAAGGCTATGCGTGTCTTGGTACAGAAAATCACGGCATGAGCCAAAGGGGCGGAAGTGTTTCATGTGGCATTAAAATCGGCGATTTTTTTAGCCCAAATATCGATGAAAACTCGGCTGATTTGTTGATTGCATTGGAGCAAACAGAAGCTTTAAGGTATTTGCAGTTTTTAAACCAAAAAAGCGGAGTGATTGCTGTAAATAGTGATGATAAATTTCCAAAAATTCCATTTGAAATTTATAAATTTGATGCTTTTAAAATGGCAAAAGATGGCATCTTTGATATTGGCGGATTAAATGTTTTTATGCTAGGAATTGTTATCAAAAATGTCGCAAATTTCCCATTTTCTTTTGATGAAATTTGCAAAGCAATTGAAATTTTTAACCCAAAAGTCGCCCAAAAGAACAAACAAATTTTAAAACTAGCAATGGAGAGTTAAAATGACACCAAAATACTGGTCAATAAATGAAATTTTAGATGAAAAAGCACTAAGAGAAGTGCAAAATAGGCGATTTGCGAAATTTTTAAAACGCATTTCAAAAGTTGAATTTTATCAAAAAAAATTCGCCGAAGCCGGGCTTAAATTTGATGAAATCAAAGATATTTCTGAGCTAAAAAAACTTCCTTTTACAACCAAAAAAGATATGCGAGACCACTATCCTTTTGGACTTTTTGCCGTGCCGCAAAAAAAGGTCGTGCGAATTCATTCTAGCAGTGGCACAAGCGGAAAACCAACGGTTGTGGGATATACTAGAAAAGATTTGGCTATTTGGTGCGAAGTTTTGGCTAGGGTTTTTACTATGGCAGGGGTCGGCAAAAACGACATCGTGCATAATGCTTATGGATACGGGCTTTTTACGGGCGGTCTTGGGGCTCATTATGGAGCTGAAACCGTTGGGGCGTCAGTTGTGCCAAGTAGTTCTGGCTTTACAGAAAGACAACTTATGCTTCTAAGAGATTTTGGGGCGACTGCTATTTCATGCACTCCATCATTTGCTATGCACTTAGCAGATCACGCAAAAGCACTAGGCTATGATACAAAAAAAGATTTTAAGTTAAAAGCAGGAATTTTTGGAGCCGAGCCAACTAGCAAAGCCCTTAAAAAAGCAATAGCTGATGCTTGGGGGATAAATTATCACGATATTTATGGTCTAAGTGAAATTTTAGGTCCGGGTGTTGCAGGAGGTTGTGGTAAAAGCGAAGGAATGCATATTTTTGAAGATCATTTTTACCCAGAAATCATCGATCCAAAAACAGGCGAAGTTTTGCCTGATGGAGAGCGTGGTGAGTTAGTCATAACAACGCTTACAAAAGAAGCTATTCCGCTACTTCGCTACCGAACGGGCGATGTAACTTCGATAAAAACGGGCAAATGCCCTTGTGGCAGGAATTTGCGTATGATAGAAAGTATCGTAGGAAGAAGCGATGATATGGTTATCATAAACGGCGTAAATGTCTTCCCAAGCCAAGTAGAACATGTTCTTTCAACAATAGACGGACTTAGTTTAAATTATCAAATCGTGCTAAGTAAAAAAGGATATTTAGATAAAATAGAAGTAAAAGTTGAAATGAGTGATGATTTTAACTTTGATAACATTTCGGCTATTGAAAACTTGCAAAAAGAAGCTTCTGCTAAACTTCTTTCAAATCTTTATATCCATGCAAATGTAAATATCGTCGAGCCTAGAAGCATAGGTGCTAGTGATACCAAAATCAAGCGAGTAATCGATAAAAGGAGCGAATCATGAAACAACTTAGCGTATTTTTAGAAAACAAAAAAGGCGAACTGACCGATATGACCGACATTTTGCGTAATGAAGATTTATCAATAGATTCAATCGTTATTGCTGAGACTTCAAAATTTGGCGTAATTCGCATAATCGCAAATGAATATGAAAAAGCCGTAAATGCCCTTAAAAATGCCGGGTTTAACGCAAGAGTAGTTGATGTGGTAGCTGTAAAAATCGCTAATAAAAAAGGAATGTTCTCAAAAATCGCCCACGCACTAAGTGAGGCAAACATTAGCATAAATTATTGTTATAGTTATTATGCTGATACGAATTCAGGAATTTTTGTATTTAGCCTTGATGATAACGAAAAAGGTGAGAAAGTGCTAAGTCAAGCAGGATTTGAAATAGTGTGATTTAATTTTCTAATTTAGCAGATTTGTATGCAAATTTGGGCTAAATGTTTGATTTAAGAAAATTTACTTCGTATTTTACACTAGCAAGAAAATGAGCGTAGCAATCTATGTGAAGTTTGTGATATTTGGACGAGACACAAGGTAAAGTCAAACCTGCTATTGTGTGACACTGCTACTAATTTTCGCAGAAATATTTTTACTTCGAAAAAGTGTTACGCTTGTTTTGCAAAGTTGCTTTATTTTTCCACTGCAGTCCCATTGCCTCTGACAACACTTTAAAAGGTTACAAATTTAAAAAGCTTTTCCAAGCTTTTTAAATTTGGTTTTACAAAAATTTGCTTCGCAAATTTTTGTATTGAATTGTTTTGCATTTGTAATGTAAATTAGAATTTGATACCAGCTAAATACGGCAAAATTTGTATTGCAACATCTACGCTTTTATCGCCAAGCCATTTTATAGCTTTCATAAATTTTTCTTTTTTACTTTCTTTTTCATCGGCGTGTTCTATTTCTGTCAATATACCAAGTAATTCAGTTTTTAATTTTTTATCTAAAATTTCATTTGGAATTTTATTTATATATTGTATTGTTGTTTTGAAACCAAAATTTTGGTTTATTGTTGAATTTGCGGTATTTGAATTATTATTTATTATGTTAATTCCGTTTATTTCATTTTCATTTTTTTTATTTTCATCTATTAGGTGAACTTTTAGAAATTTTAATTTTTCTATAAAACTTTCAGTATATTCTTTGTATTTATCGTAATTATAATATATTTCTGTTCCTATTAGTTTCGATCCGCCCCGATCTTCGACCATAACTTCTTTATACCCAAAATTAATATATTTATCTCTTAGTTTTTTAAATGTTTTACATATAGTCTGACTATCGCTATT
>JAGAZK010000218.1 GCA_017940085.1 Campylobacter sp. | reverse complement strand
TTAAAACAATGTCTTTTTGCTCATTTTGCAAATTTAATTCGCTCAAATTTGCACTATATTTGACACTAAAAGCCTTTTGATTTAAAGCAGTATCACTAAATCTAACTTCTAGTGGAAGTGGTGCATTTTGCGGATTTATGAGAGAAATTTGCTGATTGTTTTCGTCTTTGTATTTTTCTTGGGTAAGTTCAAATTTGCTAATTCTACCAAATTCATCTATATTTGCGATGAAATTTTCAGCTTTAATTACTACAAGATTTTGGGAAATATTTTGCAAATTTGGTGAAGTTTGCGAAGTTTGTGGAGCTTCGCTCGTATTTTCCACGCTCGGGGCGGCATTTTGGCTTATTGTTGTTGTATTATTATCTATTGGTTTTTTTGGCAAAAAGAAATAATCATAAGCGACAAAAAAAATTGCTGAAATTACCATAGCGACTATAAGTCTTTTTTGGGTTGAAAAATTCTCAAACACTATTTTTCCTTTAATACTTCAATTCTTTTATAATATAAAATTTATCTTTTTCGCAAGGAACAAACCAAAATTTAGGCTTAAACTGCGAATTTGGGCGAATTAACAAAAAAGCAAAATTTCGTCTAATCACAGGATAATCAATGCCACCTTTAAATAATTGATTGCACCTTAAAATACGCAAAGCAATAGCAAAAATTGCAAAAAAGAAATTTGAAAATCTAAGCTGCTCTAGGGCATATTGGGAGCAAGTCGGATAGTATCTACAAGATCTAGGAAGCATAGGCGAAATCCAACGGCGATAAAATTTTACGATATATATTGAAAATTGCTTCATTTTATACATTCAATTTTTTTAAAAGCCCATTTTAAATTTGAACAAATTTTCTCGTAAGAAAGCTTGTCAAAACCGATTTTTGAAACTATGACATAAATGCCACATTTAAGTTCAACTTCTAAACTACAAAAAGCAGTCCGAATTCGTCTTTTGCACTTGTTTCTAATGACTGCCTTACCTATTTTTTTGCTGACAACTGCGGCAAATTTGTTTGTTTGAGCTGGCAAAAAATAAACAACGGCACATTCACAATACCATTTTTTCGCATTTTTATAAACCGATGAAAACTCGCTATTTTCGCTAATAGAAACAAATTTACCTACATTCAAAAGCTAAGCAGCCAATCTCTTTCTGCCTTTTGCTCTTCTGGCATTGATAACTTTACGGCCATTTTTGGTTTTCATTCTAACTCTAAAGCCGTGAGTTCGTTTTTTGGGTGTGTTATGTGGTTGATAAGTTCTTTTCATAAACTTCCTTTCAAAAAAATAATTTTAGAGTGGGATTTTAGCCAAAATTTACTTAAAAAAGCTTTTTATTGATAATGGTTAAGCTAATAGATATTTTTAATAAATTTAATAATTAAAGCCAAAATTTAATTAAATTTGCCAAAATTTACTCAAATTTAATTAAATTTAATTGCCAAATCTGGTTTTTTCGTATTCTAATCTATCACAAGCTTCTTCATCGCCTTCTTCGCAAAGCTCTTTATCGAGTGATTTGAGATCATCAAGTAGTTTTGTGGAATTTACAGCTTCTTGAAGTTCATTTATTTTCGGGCAAATCTCGCTTATACCGCCATCACAAGCGATTTTTGCAAACTCTAATGCCAAAGGCAAATTTCTCTCAATCTCTTTGCCTCTTAAAAAAATCAAAGACAAAACCGCACAAGAGTCGTAAAATTCGCCTTTGCAAGACTTCGTATAAAGCTCAATCGCTTTTTGATAATCTTTTTGCACACCTTGCGCATTGAAATACAAAGACGCCAAGTCATAACAACTCTCAAAAGAATTATTTTGGCACGAAATCTCCAAAAAAGGCTTGGCTGATTCAAAATTATTCTCATTTATATAAATAAAAGCCAATTTATCGCAACCTTCGTTTATCCCAGCTTCGCAAGATTTTTGAAAATATTCTTTGGCTTTTGAAATATCATTTGTTTGCTCAAACAAAGCACCTAAATTTAAACAAGACTCGTAAAATTCGCTATTGCAAGTAAATTTAAATAATTTTTTGGCTTCATCAAATTTCGCATCTAATACATATAAATTTCCTGCTTGATTGATCGTGCTACAGTGATTTTGTGAGCCAAATTTGCAAGATATTTTTGAATACAAAAGCTTATCAATACTAAACAAAAACACACAAATTATTATGATAAGTGCGATAATCCCACAAGCAATCAACAATGGTTTTTTCATTTATTCTCCAATTTTTCACAAGCTTCTTTGACGCCTTTTTTACAAGCAAATTTATAAAAATCATCAGCCATTTTGGCATTGTTTTGCATTTCATAAACTTTGGCGTATTCATATACAGCCACACAAGCATCATTTGAGCCAAAAAAACAAAGCATTTTTACTGATCTTTCATTATAATCCCCGCTCATAAAAAACGCAAAAATCACCATAAAAACTATACAAAACGGAGCAAAAGCCAAAACTATAAATTTAAATATTTTATTCATTTTTTTGCCTTAATTACAATATCTTTTTAGTAAATCACTATAATTTTCAATGCGTCTATCTCTCAAAAATGGCCACCAACGGCGGACATTTTCACATCTTTGCATATCTAAATTTACTACTTCGCACAACTCATCTGTATCGTTTGAGCGAAAAATTTGCTCTCCTTGTGAGCCAAAAACAAAACTATTTCCCCAAAATTTAATCCCACTATTGCCGTCTGGTGCTGCTTCATAGCCTATTCTATTGACAGCTACAACTGGGATTGAGTTTGCCACAGCGTGTCCTCTTTGGACTGCGACCCAAGCTTCTAATTGACGAATTTTTTCGTCATTTTCATCATTTTCAAACCAACCAATTGCAGTTGGATAAATCAAAATTTCAGCCCCCTTTAAAGCCATAATTCTAGCAGCTTCTGGATACCATTGATCCCAACACACAAGCACTCCAAGTCGCCCTACACTCGTATTTATCGGCTCAAATCCCAAATCGCCTGGAGTAAAATAAAATTTTTCATAAAAATTTGGATCATCAGGAATGTGCATTTTGCGATATATCCCAGCTACGCTTCCGTCATTATCAAAAACCACAGCAGTATTGTGATAAAGCCCACTAGCTCGTTTTTCAAAAAGCGAAGTTACCAAAACTACACCAAATTTACTTGCAACTTCACTCCAATAAGCTTTATCTTTTTCAAAATCATTTGCTAGATCAAATTTATCCACATCTTCGCTTTGACAAAAATATTCACTTTGGTGAAGTTCTTGCAAGATAACCAAATTTGCACCATTTTTAGCGGCGTTTTGGATTAAATTTGTGGTTTTTTCGATTGTTTGGCTTTTGTTGTTTATAAATTTGTGCGAAATCAACGCTATTTTCATTTTTTTCCTTTAAATTTAAATACATTTTGGCTTGAACAATGAAGTGATCCGTTTTGACGCAAGAAAATTTCGGATCTTACTTGAATAATATCGCGGTTTTTAATCACGCTTTTGAGATTAAATTTAGCCATTTCATCGTATTTTTCATCGCCATAACTTGGCAAAATCAAAGCATTATTGACAAAAATAAAATTACAATAAGTGGCTCCTAGCCTTCTATTTTGGTAAAAAATCGCTCTTGGGATAAAAAGTGGGATTAGATTAAAGCCAGTTTTTTTAAGCTCATTTTCCATTGATTTTAGCTCACTATAATGCAAATCGTTTTTGTCATCACAAGCTGCGTAAGCTATGGTATTTTCATCAACAAACCTAGCCAAAGTATCCACATGAGAATCCGTATCATCGCCCAAAATAAAGCCATGATTTAGCCAAATAATTCTCTCAAGCCCAAAAATTTCTTTTAATTTAATTTCAAGTGCGTTTTTGTCAGTATGAAAACGATTTGGATTTAAAAGACACTGAGTGGTTGTGAGCATAACTCCACGCCCATTAAAATCAATACTTCCGCCCTCAAGCTCTAAATTTACTTGTTTGAGTGGTCTTTTTAGCTTCTCAAAAAGCTTTAAATTTACGCAATTATCTAAATTTGCTTCAAATTTACCGCCCCAAGCATTAAATTTAAAATCCAAACTGATTTTTTGATTGTTTTTAACAATATCAATCGCACCATAATCCCTAATCCAAGTGTCATTTGTAGGAACTTGAGCAAATTTGAGATTGCAAAATTTTCTAAATCTATCAAAATCTCGCTTTTTTGGAGCGATTAATAAGATTTTTTGGTATGGACTTATCGCTCTAATCAAATTTTCATAAGCGTCTAGTATCTCGCCCAAATACGGGCTCCAATCTGTATTTTCGTGCGGAAGTGAGAGCAATAAAATCTCTTGCTCGTCCCATTCTGCGAAAGTTTTTATCATCAAATCTGCCTTAAATCAATTTCATAATTCTAGCAAACTAAGGATAAAAACCCGCTTTTTAAGTAAATAAATTTACTCAAAAATCAGCAAAATAAACTAACCAAAAAGCTTAATTTCTTCAACAAAAGCAGATTTTGGATAAAGTCCGATAAATTTTTTGACAATGTTGCCATTTTTATCAAAAACAACGCTTACTGGAGTGCCACTAATCCCACCAACTATATTTGAGAGATATTTTACTGATCTTGGATCTGAAGTGCTTATAAACTCCACGCCTTTTTGCTCTAAAATTTGCAAATCTTCATCAAATCTACCAACTCCATTTAAAACGCCAATTATTTTTATATTTTTTTCATTTTTGAGTTCGTTTAAAATTTTGATTTGCTCAACACAAGCTTGACAATCTTTTGCGAAAAAAAACAAAACAAATGGCTCGTTAAATCCACTTATTTTGAGCGTTTGATTTCTCGCATCCCAAATACTATCAAAGCCAAATTTATCGTTTAATGCGATATGGTGGCGTTCGCTCCCACAACCACACAAAAAAATCACCAAAAAAACTAAAATTATTTTTTTCATTGCACACTTTCTAAGTGTCTAAAAAACTCATCTTTGCTAAAAAGTCCGCTAAATTGCCAAATTTTTTTGCCGTTTTTATCAAAAATAACAGTTGTCGGAGTGCCACTAATCCCACCAACTACGCTTTGAAAAAACTTCACAGATTTTGGATTTGAAGTGCTTATAAACTCCACGCCTTTGTTTGCTAAAATATCAATATCTTTATCAAACCCCATACTATCGTCCATAATGCCAATTATTTTTGTATTTTTTGCAATTTCGTTCATAATTGGTATTTGAGCAGCACACTCGCTACACATTGTAGAGAAAAAAAACAAAGCAAATGGCTCGTTAAATCCACTTATTTTGAGTGTCTTAGATCCAGCGTCCCAAGCTGTATCAAAGCCAAATTTATCATTTAATGCGATATGATGATTATTGTTACAGCCCAAAAATACGACCAAAACGATTATAAAAGCTATTTTTTTCATTTTAAATTTTCTATTTTTTCAATTTTGCCGTGTCTTAAACGGATAATTTTATTTGCGTTTTTGCCAAGCTCTTCATTGTGAGTTACTAAAAGCAAAGTTTTGCCATTTTGGACTAAATTTAAAAATAATTCTAGCACGATTTTTTCGTTTGCTTCATCTAAATTACCAGTTGGCTCATCGGCAATGATAATATCAGGATTGTTTATAAGAGCCCTTGCTATGCAGACTCTTTGTTGTTCTCCGCCACTCAACTGGCTTGGAAGATGCGTGGCTCTGTGATCAAGCCCTACTTGTTTGAGAGCATCTTTGGCTGATTTTTCATCTACGCATGAGTGATAATATTGATTTAACATAACATTTTCGATCGCACTAAGATACGGGATTAGGTGGAATTGCTGAAAAACAAGTCCGATTTTTTTGCGGCGAAATTCCAAAACATGCTCTTTGTCAAGGTGAGTAGCATTTTTTCCACCCAAAATATACTCGCCCTTGCTAGCTTCGTCCATTAGGCTTAAAATATTTACCAAAGTGCTTTTGCCGCTCCCGCTTGGTCCCATTATACTGACCCATTCGCCTTTATTGACACTAAAACTTATATCTTCTAATGCTTTTACTTG
>JAGAZK010000217.1 GCA_017940085.1 Campylobacter sp. | reverse complement strand
GATTTGATTGATTAAATTTTGTCTTAAATATCTATCAAGATTTATTCTTTCAATCAACTCATCTAAAGAGCTAATTCCATTGTTTTTGCAAAAAAGCGAGATTTTATTTTTAAGGATTTCTTTTTTGCTACTTAAATCATTGCCGCAAATTTTTTTAATAAATTCCAGCAATATTGGCATTTGAGCTTCATGAATTCTTACTTGTGTCATTTATAAATCTTTCAATTTCGTATTTAATTTCTTTTAAAGTAGCCATTCTAAGGTCTTTGTTTGTTTCTTTGGCTTTTTTGGGCATACCATAGACTATACAATCTGATTCGCTCTCAGCTATACAGTGTGCCCCAGCACTATAAAGTGTGCTAAGAGCGGTAGCTCCATCATCTCCGATACCAGTCATCAATACAGCCATCACATCTGCAAATTTACATAGTGGCACAGCTGAATCAAAAAGCATATCTACATTTGGATTAAATATAGTCTCAATCCCGCTATCATCGGGTTTGGCTGATATATTTTGAAGTGGTAGCATTACGCTATTTTGTGCTAGGATATAAATTTTGTTTTGCAAAAGTGTTCTTTCGCTTAGCAAAACAACTTCTGATTTGACATCTTTGTTAAATTGATCTACAAAGCTTTGTAAATAAAATGGTCTCATATGCTGAGCTACCACAATACTAGTATTTAGCGGTAATTCTACATCGCAAAGTATGCTTTTTAGTTGTTTGGGTCCTCCAGTAGATGAACCTATCAAAACCAACTTAGGCTTACACATTATTTGCTCCAAAAACTAAAATTTCGTGATTATATCACATTTAAATTTAATTTATAATTTAGTGGTTTTTTTATATAATAACCACGCTCAGGACATTTTTCAAGGAATAAAATGACAATCCAATCTGCTGTGGTAAGCACAGAAAATGTTTATGAAGATTTGCAAAATACGGCTCAAGAAGTAAATTTAAGCCCAGATGAGCTTGATTTTGAGATTTTAAATATATTTACGCAATACAAAATCGACACAGAAGAATTTACGCAAGTTGAAGATATGAGCGTATTTGATGATGATGAGTTTTTTTCTAATCCAAATTTAGAAATCAGACAAAAATACGAAGTCAGGTATTATGTAAAAAAACAAAAAAAACCATTAAATTTACCACAAATTGTAGTTGGCTCAAATAGAAGCTTTACGAAAGTAATAGCTAAAGTTAAAGCTATGCCAAAATTAAAATATTTTGACAATTTTAGTATAGGATTAAAAAACGAAATTTATAAAAAATTACTCAAATATGGCTTTTTGATAGGTATTAGAGATGCAAATTTAGACAAAGAGCTTAAAAAAATTTCATCTTCAGTGCGTATTTATGAAGCTTTGAATGATGATTATGATTTTGAAATAGCAAAAGGTGTTAAACCCGTCCAAGCCGTAGATAGTGCTTTGATTTTACATTACAAAAACAAAAACCAAGACGATGACACAGAAATTACAGCTTCTAGAAATGTCATTAATACCGTAGTCAAAGATGAACTAATCATAGAATACATAAAAGCCAAAGGTGGCAAAGCAGGGCGAAATTTAAAAGGCACTCTTTTAGAAGTCCAAGACCCAAAAACAGAAAACGCAACAGAAATTCAAATCGGTGAAAATATAGAAAAACAAGAAAGTGAAGATAGTATAAAATATATCGCTAAAATAGGCGGTTATGTCAATGAAGAAAACAATGTTTATAGCGTAAAAGAAGAATACAATATCGATGAAGCTACGATAAAAACGACTGGCTCTATTCAAGCAGGGCTTGATAGTGATGTTACTATAAATATCAAAGAACAAGGCACTTTTAAAGATGCAGTCGGTGCAAATATAAAAATAGAAACAAGCGTAGTAAATATTAGTGGAAATATTGCTCAAGGTGCTAGAATTAGAGCCAAAAGCGTAACAATAGGCGG
>JAGAZK010000216.1 GCA_017940085.1 Campylobacter sp. | reverse complement strand
TTTTTAGAAAGGGAAAAGCCATGTATGATAACGAAAAAGTATTAAACACCCTTACTTCAAAAGTAACTGAGCTTATGCAAAAATACGAAGAAGTTTGCTCAGAAAATGAGAAATTAAAAAACGAAATAGTAAGTGTAAAAGCACAAAATGAAGCAAAAAGTAATCAAATAGCAAGATTAGAAGAAGAGCTAAAAAATCAAAATTTAGCAAGCGATGACTTGCTAAAACAAGTAGAAGCAGTGCTTGGCAAATGAAAGAAATTGTCATAACTGTCGCTACTAAGGATTATACGATAAATTTAAGCGATGATAATTTTGCTAGTGTTTTAAAAAAAGATTTGGATAGATTGTTACAAAACAAAAATCAAATCGGTGTCAAAGATCTTTTGACAGCATTTATCCAAAAGTGCCACGAAGAATATTTGCAAAAAAGCAATATCAATTCTGGTATGGATAAAATACTTAGTGATTTAGATAAAACTTTAATAAGGAGCTAAAATATGAAAAAAGCATTTACAATGATTGAGCTTATTTTCGTTATAGTTATACTCGGGATTTTGTCGGCTTTTGCTATGCCTAAATTGTTTGTATCAAGAGATGATGCTGAGTTTGTCAAAGCAAAAGTAGCAGTTCAGAGCATAAGAAGCGGTATAGCTTTGAAAAAAAGCACAAATTTAATGGCTGGTAGAGCCGCATATCCAGCTGATCTAGAAGACGGCAAAGGGACTGGCGATAATTTGTATTTCAAAGGTGTATTAGAACAACCTTTAGATGGCAAACGCTGGAAAAACGCTAATAATAGATATTTTTATAGTCTAAAAGGCTTTAGCGGCGGTGCTACTGTAGCAAATTCTGATGCTTATTTTGATTATAATTCAACTTCAGGAACTTTTACTTGCACAAATGGCGGAAAGAAAATAAGACCTGATATTTGTGCAGAATTTAATTAATGAATTATTACAAACTCGCTCTTTTGGGTTTAGATCTAAAAGAGCTGACCTACGAAAGCGAGTTTGAATTAAATTTATTCTCTTTAGTTCAAGTCAAACTCAAATCCAAAATCCTAACCGCAGTAGTTTTAGAAAAAACAACAAAGCCAGATTTTCAAACTAGTGAGATTTTACAAGTTTTAGGTGGTTATTTTACGCCTATTCAAATTTGTTTGGCTAAATTTATTGCTTCATATTATACTTGTGAGATTGGCGTGGCTTTTGGATTATTTCAGCCATGTGTGGATTTAAATAAATTTGATGATAAATTTGATTCAAAATTTAATAAAACAACCAAATTTGAGCCTAAATTTAATCAAATTTATTCCAAACAACCAAATTTAAGCCCTATTCAAAATGAAGCTTTAAATTTTTGCAAACAAAATCAAATTTCTTTGCTTTTTGGCGATACGGGCAGTGGCAAAAGTGAGATTTATATAGAACAAATTCGCCAAACTCTAAGCAATAATAAACAAGCTTTACTTTTGATGCCAGAGATTTCGCTTACCCCGCAAATGCAAAAACGCCTTGAAGCTTATTTTGGAGAATCTGTAGGTATTTGGCACTCAAAAATCACGCCTAAGAAAAAACAAAATTTATTACAAAGATTTTCAAAAGGCGAGATTAGATTAATCGCAGGAGCGAGATCTGCTTTGTTTTTGCCGTTTAGCGATCTTGGAATAATCGTAATTGATGAAGAGCACGATGATAGCTATAAAAACAATGCCCAACCATATTACAATGCCAAAGATCTCAGCATTTTTATTGGCACTAAATTTAAAATTCCAGTGATTTTGGGTTCAGCTACTCCAAGTATCACGAGCTATCACAAATTTCCGCATTTTCGCATAAAAGGCACTTTTTTTGAAAGCCAAAAAGAAATCATTTATGACCAAACTCAAACCGAACTTAGCCAAAATATCATAAATGAACTAAAAGCAGTTTTAGAGCGTAAAAAACAAGCTGTGGTGTTTTTGCCAACAAGGGCAAATTTTAAATTTCTTATTTGTAAATCTTGCGGCAAAGGCGTAGAATGCGAAAACTGCAGTGTTTGTATGAGTTTGCACAAAAAATCAAATGCAATGAAATGCCATTATTGTGGTTTTATGACTAAAATTCCTCAAATTTGTGCAAATTGTGGTTGCGAAATGTTAGAAGCCAAAAAAATCGGCACAAGTGAGCTAAAATCGCAACTTCAAGCCGTATTTAGTGGTGCAAAAATAGCTAAATTTGATAAAGATGAAATCACAACTCAAAAAAAGCTTGAAATACTTTTAAAATCATTTAATAAAGGCGAAATTGATATTTTGGTCGGCACTCAAATGCTAAGCAAAGGTCATGATTATCATAGTGTAGAACTTGCTGTGATTATGGGACTTGATGAGCATTTGTTTTATAGTGATTTTAGAGCTAGAAAAAAGGCTTTGGCTCTTGCTTTGCAAACTGCTGGAAGAGCTGGCAGAGCTGGATTTGGCAAAGTCATAATCCAAACAATGCAAAGAGAGTTTTTTGAGAAATATTTACAAAATTATGATTTGTTTATCCAAGACGAATTAATTCATAGAAATCCGCTATATCCACCATTTACTAGACTTTTGCAAATATTAATAAGCGACAAAAACGAGCAAAAAGCTATCAAAATCCAAGATGATATAATCTCAAATATCAAAAATATCAAAAATCTTGAAATTATCGGCTATGGCAAGGCTGGGATTGAATTTATTGCTAGTAAATTTCGCCGTCAAATACTAGTCCGCTCAAACTCACACACTCCACTTATCAAAGCTTCGCAAATTGCTAAAAATTTGGGCGGAGCCGCTGATATAGATCCGCTAAATTTTGTGTAAATTTAGCCTAAATTTAGGCTTTTTATAGTTTTTTAGATACTTGTTTTGGTAAATTTAGTCCAAATTCGTATCAAATTTAGCCCTAAATTTGGCTAAATTTGATTATTCTTCATTTTGATTGGTTTTAGGAAGTTTGAGAGTTTTGGCAGTTTTGCTAAAATTTATCAAATCTTCTGTAGTTTGCACACTCCAAGGGAGTTTAGAAATACATTCATCTAAAATTTTTGCACAAGAGATTGCATCATTTAAGGCTCTGTGATGAGCATTATTAATCCCTAAAAGCTCTTTTAAAATATCAAGTCCATATTTTTGAGAGATAATAGTCCGCCTTGCAAGCTCAATCGTGCAAATTTTGCGGTTTAATAGCACCCCAAACCCACATTCAAACATAGCCTTGCTGATAAAATCATAATCAAATCTCACATTGTGTGCCACAAATACAGCTTCACCTAAAAATAATCTAAA
>JAGAZK010000017.1 GCA_017940085.1 Campylobacter sp. | reverse complement strand
TTTTGTTTTAAAATCATTATAATCTAGTTTTTTCATTTTTGTTTCCTTTAGATTGTAAATTTTTGCACGGCTGAAATCCTTCCGTTTTTTGCCATTGCAAATATTTCAAAATTAGTATTTAAAGGAGCATTAAATTTAGCTTCTTCTTCATCAAATTTATACTCCAAACCGTTAAATTTAATCACTACTTTATTGTCTCTTATATTTTCACCATCTCCTGCCATAATCACATCTGCACTTGAATACATTGCACCGCTTAATGCTTGAGCGTATCTCCATTTGATCTCTACTTCATCGCCGTTTCTTTCATAATATAAATTTGACGGAGCATAAGGTATTTGGTCATTGTCTGAGTGATGAAAATCAAGATTATAATATGTCTCGCTCACTCTTTTTGCAAACGGATGAGAATTGATCCAAAATCTAAGCACGGTATCGGCTGAAATAAGTCCTAGAGTTTCAAGATCATTGGCGTCTTCAGGAGCAAACCAAACTTTTGCTCCTGCTAAGTGGCGTGATATTTTCGTGCCCGAAAGCCCACGAATGAGAGTTTTGATTCGCCAAACACCAGGACTCACATAACTTCTGAATTGAAAATTGATAAATTCATTGTCAATCAAACAAGTAAATTTAAGCCTTTGCCACCCGGCTCTTGTGCCGCTAACAGCCCACAAATCTGCCGGTGCGATTGCTCTTATATCAAAATATGCTTCATCGTCAATCTCGTCTGTGATTTCTAAATCGCTAATGAGTTCTCCTAGCTGATAATTAGGCACAGCTACACTACCGCCGCTTATTCCGTCTTTGACTTTGACATCGATTACGGCTCCTTTAGGATAAACGCACATCGGCAAAACGCTTCTAGCAATTCCACTCATTTCGGCTGTGGCTTCTACAGCGTGATAATATTTAAGCTCATCAACTGAGTAATCTTCTTCTTCGTGTAAATTAGCACCGGGCTTTGGCGTAACCAATTTGGCTCCTGCAAATATATCTTCGATCGCTTCAATTTCTATTGTTTGATTGTCTGCTTTGTCCGCCCCGATATTCATAATCCTAACAGGCAAATTATCGATTCCAAGCTTATCGCTACTAAAATTTAGCACATCGCCTACGATGAGATTTTTAAATTTATCGCCGGAGAGATTAAATCTAAGCTCTGCATACGGATAGCTCATTTTTCTAAGTAATCTTGCCAAAGCTAAATTTGCTGTTTTGGGATTTGAAATTATCATCATATCTGTTTCATAATTTTTTTCATGACCAAGTATTTGACGCACAGCCGGATTTTCTAAGCTCACGCTATCGCTCATATATCTAAGTGTATCTGTGTATTTGATACAAACTCTACTATAACAATCTTCCCAATATTTGCGTTTGAATTTGAGATTATTATAATCATCGCTTGATATTTTTGGAATCAAATTTTTTTCATAATCATTTCTAAATAGTCTAATTCCAATCAAGCCGCTTTGTGGATCTATATACAAAGCAGCTTCGATGACTCGAAGTATTTCTTTGATCCATTCGCTTGTTTCTTGCGTATTGTCCATCAAAAAACTGATCCCAAATCCTTCATCATAAATCTCTTTGGCTACTGATTTAAATTTGGCAATATCGATCAAAGAGCTATCAATTTTAGCAAGTTTGGTAAGAATATAATATATTGCCGTGATCGGATTGACATCGTATTCATTTATCTCATCATATTCGCTAAAATTAAATTTAGTGCGTTTGGCAAGAAATGAATATTGAGGCACCGAGCTTACATTATCGCCCACAAAACCGTTTATTACGGCGTAGGCAAGATTTTTATAAATTATGCCTTTGCCTGTTTGGGCGGTGAGATACGGATCTGGAGTAGTTTGAGTGCCGTCATAAAATGTAACGGTTGAGCCTGAATTGCCTGAGCGGTATTGAGATCCTGGAGTGCCTGTGTGAGCCCAAAAAGACCCGGAGCCTTTTAAATTTGGTCTGTCAGTTTCGACACCATTTCGCTTAAAAGCGATGATTTCATCAACTTTACTAGCTAAAGCGTAAGCTAGTCCGTAAAAATATGCAAAAACCGAAACTTTAGGTTTTTCAGATTTTTTACCCATTTTAAAATCCTTGTGTTATGCAATTTTTCTTTGGCACCCAAGCGAACCCGCCAAAATTTGCTAAATTATTAAATTTATGCTCGCAGCACTCAATAGATTTATCACAACTCGGCGCGATATAAATAGGGTGAGCAACGCTAAGATCTAAATTTAATTTAAAAGCAAGATTGATTGTATTGCCTTTGTGAGTGATGATATGATTAAACTGAGC
>JAGAZK010000215.1 GCA_017940085.1 Campylobacter sp. | reverse complement strand
TGCGGTATGAGAAATGATTTTGATCGCAATGCGAACAAACATTGCTAAAAGCAAATTTATTTATTCCAAGCTCGTTAAATTCATTTCTCAACGCCAAATCCATATCAAATTTATTCCCATTTTTAAATCTTTCAAACTCGCCCAAGTCCAAATCCCCAACTTCATAGCAAGATCCTTTGATATTTGTCCCCACAAATACAGCCAAATCGCTAAATTTGCTCCCATAAATCTCACTCATTTTCATAGCTGTTTTTGTTGCGATTTTTTTAATCACGCCATTTCGCCCAGCATGAGCTACGCCCACAGCTCCATTTTTTTCATCTATCAAAATCACAGGCGAACAATCAGCCACCATTACACACAGCCCTACACCGCCCAAATCCGTAATCATAGCATCGCATACTGGGAAAATACCCAAAAATTCATCATTTATTTTTTTTAAATTTGCTTGATTTTGGCTATCCAAAGCACTAAATTTATTAAATTTATCCACAAATTTATCAATTCCAGCTCTAAATTTGCCCAAAAATTCACTATCTATCACACAAATTTGATCGCCATGAATTTGGTTCATAAAAATCAAATTTCCTAGTTCTACTCCTAAAATTTGAGCAAATTTAATGCGGTTTTGCCAAGCGTTTCTAAAATCATCTCCCACATGAAAAGCAAGATTAAATTTATCAAATTTGCCAAAATTTGGCGTGTCGCAAGGCGTGGCGGTGTGGCGTGGTTGAGTGTAGTGTGGCGTAGCATGGAGTTGCGGTTGGGCGGAGTAGAGCGTGGCGGTGTGATTTTGGGCAGATTTTTGGGCTGTGGCGGTTGGCTGAGAGAAGCGGAGCGTGGCAGTTTGGCTCTTAGCAGCTTGTGGTGCGGTAGCGTGTTTTTCGGCAGTTTGTGGTGTGGTATTGCTACAACTCTGCCAAAAAGAGCCTTTTTTGTGTGGCATGGTGTGGTAGCTATTGGTAGTTTGTAGCGTGGTGGTGTGTTTTTCGGTAGTTTGGAGTGTGGCGTGGTTGAGCGGAGTGGTTGAGCAAAGCAAAGTGTGGGGTTGTAGCGAAGTGGTGTTAAGGGATTGTGTGGCTGAGTGTGTGTCATCAAAAATCGCCTTAAATGCCAAATTTGTGCCAAATTTATTCAAATTTGCCAAAATTTGGCTTAAATTTTGGCTCAAATTCGGCGTAATTTCACCTAAATTTACTTCGCAAATCCCAAATCTATCACTAAAACCAAATTTAATCACCACCAAATCCTATAAATCCACGCCCACACAGCAATTTAGCTAATTTTGCTAAGTGCTTTTTTTAATAAATGCTTGATATTAAATTTACTTTCTCCCAAGTCAAGCCCTCTTTTTTGTTTTTGACCGCATTAAACCCCAAAATCCTAGCAGCATATCTTGCAAGTAAATCAGTTTCGATATTTACAGCCCTTCCTATTTTATACTCGCCAAATAGCGTATCTTTCATAGTTTGGGGGATTATACTTACTCTCACGCCATTATCCAAGACTTCACTCACTGTTAAACTCACCCCGTCAATCGCTATCGAGCCTTTGTTTGCGACAAACGGCATTAAATCGCTCTTTAAATCCACAAAAAAATCAAATCCACTTTGAAGTTTATTGATTTTTGCGATTTTTCCAATCCCGTCAATATGCCCTTGCACCAAATGCCCGTGAATTTGATCTCCTAGCTTCATAGCTGGTTCTAAATGGACTTTGCCTTTGAGATTCTCCATTGCGATTTTTGATTTTGTCTCGCTTGAAATCTCCACCCCAAATCCGCCTTTAAATATTTCAGTTACGCTCAAACAAGCTCCATTTATTGCCACGCTATCGCCTATACTCTCAGGGACAAACTTCGCACGAATTCGCAAAGAATTCCCACTCAAACTAATCACTTCAGCAATCTCTCTTATTAGTCCATTAAACAAAGCTTTCCTTTGTAAATTTAGTCCAAATTTGAGCTAAATTTAATTAAATTTGCTTCAAATTCTAGCCTTTTTTTATTAAATTTGCTCCAAATTTGCTTAAATTTAATCAAATTTATACGAAAATTAAACCAAATTTAGATAAATTTACAACCCAGTTTATCAAAAAAGGACAATTTTGCTAAAAAAAGGCTTTGTTATGTCGGTATTGTCAATCGCATTTGCTCTAATGCTTAGTAGCTGTGCTTCTAGCGTATCTGATACTATTCACAATGACCCAAATCTAGACGCAAGCGATCTCATCGGCAAGCATGATTATATAAATGCCACTATTTATAGTATCAAGCCCCACAATGACGGGTTTGTTTATACTTTTATTTGCACGGAAAATGGTTTTATGGCTTATGGAGCTTGGGGCAATGGAGCAGAGTATGGAAGCGGCTTTGATATAGGCGATCTAGTAAGTGTGCATATCAAAGATATGAATATCGTAGAAATGAGCGTGATTGTCAAAGACTATGTCCAGCCATTTAGCGACACTCACAAAAGAAACAAAAAATCATCTCTCTCGACACCCCTAGAAACATATTTAGATTTTTAATAATTTTAATAAATTGTTAATAAAAACTATTGTTTTAAGCGTAACTTAATAAAAATATTTATAAAATGCCTACATAACTTTTCTTAAGGAGAAACAATGAAGTTAGCAAAACTAAGTTTAGTTGCAGCTTTAGCTGCTGGATCTTTTGGCGTAGCAAACGCTACAAGCCTTGAAGATGCTATTAAAAATGTAGATTTGAGCGGTAAAGTTTTCTATAGATATGAAAACGGCGGTTCAGATGACAATTCTTCTACTGCAAATGGCTTAAAACCAAATGGCTCTTCAAATATGCTAAAAGGTGTTTTAAACTTTAGAACTGCTATTGAAGATAATTTCTTTGGCGTAATGAGTTTAAGATACCAAATTAGAGCAGTTTCTGGTAATGGCGATGGTGGTTATTCTAGCCAGATGGGAAACACTCTAGCTGGTAGAGGACTAGGAAATAACAACGCTGCTTGGGCAAATGGTGGCGTTGGTCAAAATGGAGTTGGTGGTGCAGTTGGCAACAACGGCTTCGCAGTTAGCCAAATGTTTGTAGGCTACACAGCTGGTAACACTACAGTTCAAGTAGGTAAGCAAACTTTGGGAGCTTATTGGACTGATGATTTAGATGGCATAGGTCTTAAACTCATCAACCAAGACATTATCGGTCTTACTTTGGTGGGTGTAGCAATAGATAACCTACAAGATGATGATGGCGATTTTGCTCTAAGAGGCAATCCATCAGGAACTAACAATGGTGGTGTTGCAAATAGATTAGTAGATGAAAACCTATATGGTGTAGCTGCACTTGGTTCTTATGATCCAGTAGCTTTCCAATTGTGGTTTGCAGCTCTTTCAAATGTAGCTCAACTATGGACTGTAGAAGCTAGCGTAGCTCCTGCTGATGTAGTAAATATCACAGCTCAAGTAGCTGGCTCTATGGTAAGCGATAGACTAAATGCTGCTAATGGTAACGCTCTTGATGATGCATTATTTGTAGGTGCTGATGTAGGATTTAATTTCGGTGGTCTTAAACTAGATGTCGGTGCTGTAATGTTTAACACTGACAAAGAAAAATCATCTTTAGTATCTGTAGAAGATCAAGGTAAATTTATTAGCCCAGGCGAAACTTTACTTGGCTATACAGCTATCGATGGTGAAAACCTATATGGCTTCGTAACAGCTATGTATAATATCGGTGCATTTGGCGTAGGAGCTGATTTCTTAATGGGTGAAAATAAAACAAGAGTAGCTGGTGCTACTACTGATGATAAAGTTGATGGCATGGAAGTTGTTGGTAGAGTTAAATACGACATCAGCAAAAAATTGGGTGCAGCTGCATTCTATTCACACACTCAAGAAAAACCAGATGTTGGCGAAAAAGTTACAACAAACATATTCAGACTACAAGCTGAATACAAATTTTAATTCTTAATGGATTAAATTCACAGCGGAGCTTCTCAGCTCCGCTTTTTTCTTTCAATTTTTTAATCTTTTGTGTTATAATCTCCAAAATTTATTAAGGAATAAATTTGCCTAAGTTAGATGAACTAAAAGAACAACTTGGAATGCTTAAATTTTGGCTTGGTGTAGTCGTGGGCGTGATGACTGCTATGTGTGGCTGGGTAGCTTCTAATTACGCTAAGATTGATATTTTGTTTTTGTTATTGTCTGTGATTATTTTGATAATTTTAGCATTGTCTGTAATTAAAATTAATATCTTGATAAATAAAAAAATCCGTCAAATTGGACGAGAATAAGGATAAATAATGCGAACTTTTGCTATGTTGGTTGTTTTTGCAGTTTTATTTGTTGTAGCTTTTATAGCTTTAAAAAGTGCCAATGAATTAGGCAAAACTGAATGATTGGATTTATAACTGCTATTTTTGCTATCGCTGCTCTTTGTGGAATGATGTTTTATATCGTAAAAACACTTGTTGATTCATCAATTGATGATAAAAAACCCACCACAGATAAATAATGTGATTTTTAGTTTTTTATGATTTTAAGCCAACTTTTTGTTATTCTAAGCCATTTCCATTTTGTCATTGAGAGCTAATTTTCACCCGCTGGGCGTGGAATTAAATCAAATTGTTATTCTAAACCAACCTTTTGTATCATTCTGAACACTCCTTTTGTCATTCTGAGCCGTAGGCGAAGAATGACGAAAAAAGATATTAGCTCTCAATGACAAAAGAAGTGCTCGTAATGACAAAAAGTGTTGGCTTAGAATAACAAAGGGAATGCTTAAAATAACAAAATGAATAAGTTTTAAATAAACTGCTATAACAAAGACAAAAATGCTTCAAATATCATAACCCCAAATCCAAAAATATTTATTAGCTTTTAAAACAAATTTTTCTATAATCAAAAATCTATTTTTTTAGGAATTTCGATGAAATCAAATTTAATTAAATTTATTGCTTTATTAGCTTGTATTTTTGGCTTGAGCTTGGCTGAAGATACTTATGTCATAGAAGCCAAAGGCGAGTTTGGCAAAGAATTAAGCGAACTTGTCAAAAAACACGCCCAAGATCAAAATATGAGTGTCAATACTTATCAAAAAGATGAAAATGCGACTAATCCAGTTTTAGATCTAAATACTACTCAAAGCGTAGCAAATAGCGAAAATTTAGATGAGCTTTATACAAAAGGCGAAGAAATTTATAATAAAAATTGCAAAGTCTGTCATGGCGAAAAAGGCACAAAAAGAGCTTTAAATGCTTCAAAAAGACTTATTGATATGGAAGCGGTGGATATTAAAAACTCAATTTCGTTTTATTCAGCAGATAGCGAATATGGCGGGAGATTAAAAACCACAATGCAACTTTATGCCCAAAAAATCGGTGGCAGACAATTAAGAGCGATAATTTATTATCTCAAAGGCGAAGATATAGATAAATTAGAAAAATCATTTTTTTGATAACTTAAAGGAGAAATCATGAAAAAAACTTCATTTGTAGTGGCTTTGGCTTTGGCTACTAGCGTATCTATGGCTAAAGAAATCAAAATCGGCGTGGTGCTTCCTATGACTGGAGCTGTAGCGAGTTATGGACAAACTGCTTGGGAAGGCATAGAAATAGCTAACAAAATCGCCCCAAAAACCAAAAATGGCGATACAATTAAACTAATTTTAGTTGATAACAAAGGCGACAAGATCGAAACTTCTACAGCTACGACTAAACTAGCAGTTCAAGACAAAGTATCAGCAATAATCGGTGCTATGACTACAGGAAATACTCAACAAGTAATCCAAATCGGTGATGAGAAAAAAATCCCAGTAGTGGCTCCAGCTGCTACAGCTGACAAACTTCTTGATAGAAGTAAATTTGGTGCTAGAGTTACTTTCATGGATAGTTTTCAAGGCACAAGTTTTGCAAAATACGCAAAATCTCAAAACTATAAAACAGCAGTTTTAGTAGTAGATCAATCTACTGCTTATTCTTTGGGTCTTGCAAAAGCTTTCAAGAAAGAATTTACCACAGGTGGCGGCAAAGTCTTAAAAGAGCTTAAAATCAATAGTGGCGATAAAGATTTTAAAGCCATAGCTTCACAAATCGCAAGTCTAAAACCAGATGTAGTTTATGCTCCATTTTATTATCAAGAAGCTTCAATGCTTGTTCGCCAAGCAAGACAAATCGGCGTAGGAACTGTGTTTGCTAGTGGAGATGGCGTAGCTCAAAATACATTTATAGAACTCGCTGGCAAAGCAGGTGAAGGCTATCTTTCAACAGATGTTTTTGATAGCTCAAATCCTCCGACAAACAACAGCAAAAATTTTATCGATACTTATAAAAAAGCCAAAGGCACGACTGACATTCCGGGATTTACGACATTAGGAGCTGATGCTTATATGTTGATTTTAGATGCTATGAATAGATGTGAAGATCCGGCAAACAGCGTATGTATAAACGATAAAATCAAACAAACTAAGAATTTTGAAGGTATTTCTGGGTTTATTAATATAGACAAAAAAGGAAACGCCATAAGATCTTTGGTAATCAAAGAAGTCAAAAACGGCAAATTTACATATAAAGACACTGTAAATCCGTAAATTTAATATCAAATTTGCTCTAAATTTGGAGCAAATTTGATTAAATTTAATTAAATTTTGGATTAAATTTGGGGCAAAATGGATAGTTTATTATTTTTTCAGCAAATGATTAGTGGGTTTAGCTTAGGCTCAATGTATGCACTAATAGCTATTGGATATACGATGGTTTATGGTGTTTTGAGACTAATAAATTTTGCTCACGGCGATATTATGATGGTCGGAGCTTACTGCACACTTTTTTCTATGACAAGCCTAAATTTGCCTTTTGTTTTTGCTTTGGTTTTTGCACTGACTATGGCGATGATTTTGGGCGTGAGTATAGATATGGTAGCTTATAAGCCACTAAGAAAAGCCCCTAGAATTTCTTTGCTAATTACAGCAATTGGTGTTAGTTTTTTGCTTGAAAATACATTTCAAGTGATTTTTGGTGCGACTCCAAGAAAATTTGATGTTCCTGAGTTTTTTACTCAAGTTGTTGATATTGCTCATTTGACTTTGCCGATGAGCTCACTAATAGTGCCTTATGTAACTCTAATGCTACTTTTGGTGGTTTTATTTATACTTTATAAAACAAAATATGGCATAGCTATTAGAGCATTGGCTTTTGATATTACGACAGTCCATTTAATGGGAATTAACGCAAATTTTATTATTTCTATTGTTTTTTGTTTGGGTTCAGCTCTTGCTGCTGTGGGCGGTGTATTTTGGGCGATAAGTTATCCAAGCATAGATCCTTTAATGGGGATTTTGATAGGATTAAAAGCATTTGCGGCTGCGGTTTTGGGTGGAATAGGAAGTGTAGTTGGTGCGGTTTTGGGTGGATTTATTATAGGATTTACCGAAGTCGTGGCAGTGGCATTTTTGCCAGAACTTGCTGGATTTAAAGATGCATTTGCTTTTATATTTTTGATTTTGGTTTTGTTGTTTAAGCCTACTGGAATACTTGGCATAAATTTTGAAAAAAGTAGGTTTTGATATGAAAAAAACGCATATTTTATTTTTTGTTTTGGCTTTTGCTTGTATTGTTGTGGCTGATTTGTTTTTTGACGAATACGGACTTGCAAAGCTAAATAATATAGCTATTTTTATTATTTTGGCAATTAGTTACAACCTAATAAACGGTGTTACTGGGCAATTTAGCCTAGAGCCAAATGGATTTGTGGCAGTGGGTGCTTATGTAGCGGCCTTGCTTTTGCTTGATGCAGATGCGAAATCGTATCAATTTGATGTGGAAGACCCAGCAGAATTGATTTTGGCTTTGCATGTGGGTAATTTTATTATTACGATGATAATTAGTGGCATTTGTGCTACGATTTTGGCTTTGATTTTAGCTGTGCCTGTATTTAGGGTAAGGGGAGATTATTTAGCGATTGTAACTTTGGGGTTTGGTTTTATAATCACGCTTTTGGCTATAAATTTCCCAAGCTTTACTAATGGATCTTTAGGGCTAACAGGAGTTATGCTCAAAGATGAAAATGGCGATCCGACTTTGAGATACACAAATATTTATTATAGCGGGATTAGTGCGATAATCGCTGTGATTGTTATTTTAAATATTGTGTATTCTAAATTTGGCAGAGCTATGAAAGCTGTAAGAGATGATGAAGATGCAGCAAGTGCTATGGGAGTTAATACATTTAAGATTAAAACTCTTGCGTTTTGTGTGAGTGCATTTTTTGAAGGCGTGGGCGGTGCTTTGCTTGTGGGATTGCTTGGAAGCGTAACGCCTGATCAATTTACATTTTTATTCACATTCCAACTTCTTATAATTATAGTGCTTGGTGGCTTAGGAAGCACGAGTGGAGCGATTTTGGGGGCGATTTTAGTAATTGGCGGAAGCGAATGGCTGAGATTTTTAGATGAATATCCGATTTATTTGCCATTTATGGATAGCTTTGGATATGAGCCAAGAGCATTGCCAGGACTAAGAATGGTAGTATTTTCTGTGATACTAATACTTGTAATGCTGTTTGCAAGGCGTGGCATTATGGGACAATTAGAACTCACAGATGTATTCAAAAAGCTCAAAAAAGGTCTTAAAAGATGATTTTAGAGCTAGAGCAAATAAGTAAAAAATTTGGTGGAGTTGAGGCTATCAAAAGCACAAGTTTTTGTATGCAACAAAAAGAAATTTTTGGGCTAATTGGTCCAAATGGAGCTGGAAAAACTACGATTTTCAATATAATCACAGGAGCTTATGAGCCGAGTGGTGGGCGAATTTTGTTTGATAGAAAAAACATAACAGCGATGAAAATGCACCAAAGAGTGGGGCTTGGAATCGCAAGAACTTTTCAAAATATTAGGCTTTTTAGCTCACTAAGTGTGCTTGAAAATGTCTTAATCGGGCTTGATATTTCTATGAAATATACTTTTGTAGAAGCTTTGTCGCATTTAGGTAGATTTAGATCTAGTGAAAAAAGAGCAAGAAATAAGGCAATGGAGATTTTAGATGATTTAAAAATATCTAAATTTGCTGATGAATACGCTACAAGTTTGAGTTATGGCAATCAACGAAAAGTAGAAATCGCAAGAGCTTTGGCAACTAGTCCGAAATTATTATTATTAGACGAACCTGCTGCTGGTATGAACCACAGCGAAACTGATGAACTTGCAAGACTAATTTTTGATTTGAAAAATAAACAAAATTTGAGCATTTTACTAATAGAACACGATATGAAATTTGTTAATCATTTGTGCGAAAGAGTGTTGGTGCTAGATTATGGGAGAGTAATTTTTGAAGGTGCTCCAAGCGATGCTGTGCAAAACAAAGAAGTCATAAGTGCGTATTTGGGGGACTTTATAGAATGATAAGCGTTAGAAATTTGCATGTTTATTATGGACTAATCCAAGCAGTAAAAGGGATAAATTTTAGCGTAGAAGAAGGACATATTGTATCTCTTATAGGCTCAAATGGAGCTGGTAAAACTTCTACTTTAAATGCTTTGTTAAATAGGGTTAAAAGGACTGGAGAAATAAATTTTTTAGGCTATGATACTAAAAGACACAAAACCCACACTCTAGTCAAACAAGGTCTTTCATTAGTGCCTGAAGGTAGGCGAGTTTTTATAAATTTGAGTGTGGAAGAAAATCTTAAAATCGGTGCTTTTAACAACAACGAAAATTATGAACATTTAAGAGATGAAATGTATAAGTTATTCCCGCGACTTGCAGACAAAAGAAATGCACTTGCTGGGACTTTGAGTGGTGGAGAAGCCCAAATGCTTGCGATTTCAAGGGCATTGATGAGTGAGCCAAAACTATTAATGCTTGATGAGCCAAGTCTTGGACTAGCACCAAAAATTGTTGGGGAAGTTTTTGATATTTTGGTGCGTCTCAAAGAAGAAGGAATTACGATTTTATTAGTAGAACAAAATGCATTTTTGGCACTTAAGATTAGTGATTATACTTATGTGTTAGAAAATGGTATAATTACGCTTGAAGGCGTTAGTTCAAAAATGCTTGGCAACGAAGAGATTAAGAAAAAATATCTTGGTGCATGATTAAATTTGGAGTTAAATTTGGATAAATTTATGAAAAAATACTTTTTAAGTATGGGTTCGGCTCTTGTTTTTATGGCAATTTTTGCTATAGCTTGTGCGGTGGCTACTTTTATTGAGAGTGCAAACTCAACTCCAGCTGCTTGGGAAGCTGTATATGGGGCATGGTGGTTTGCGTTTGTGCAAGTGATTTTGGGAGTAAATTTAGCGTATAATATTTACGCTTATAAATTATTTTCTCTCAAAAAACTACCGGCATTGATTTTTCATTTTAGTTTTATTTTTATATTAATTGGTGCTGGAATGACTAGATATTTAGGATATGAGGGCATTATGCATATTAGACAAAATCAATCACAAGATAGCATTATCACATCACAACAATATGTCGGTATTAGGACAAGCGATGAAAATAATACTTTTGTAAGCTCTATGCCAAAAAATGTCTCAAAAAATATCAAATTTGATATTAAATTAGATATGGGAAATGAAAGTGCTTATTTTCGTTCAGTTGGATTTGTCCCAAATGCTCTGTATGAGTGGGTAGAATCTGAAAATGGCGAAGCTGTGATAGAAGTAAATTTTTCAAATGACCAAAACAGCAAATCTATTAGCCTAAAACAAGGTCAAAGCGTGGAAGTAGGCGATATTAGCTTTGCTTTTGATGACAATGCTACACAGAAAAAATTTATTCTTATTAGTTTGAAAGACGGTAAATTTAGTATAAAAACTAATCAAAATATTTCATATATGGATATGGAGAGTATGAAAAAATCTCCAATTGCTCCAAATTCGCAAAATCCACTTCAATCTCTTGGAATTTACAGCCTTGAGGGGATAAATTTTTCTATACAAAATATGTTTAAAAGTGCAAAAAGAGTTTTACAAAGTGCAGATGAGCATACAAAAGGCTATGATGCGATAATAGCGAGCGTAGAATACAAAGGCATTAGCAAACAAGTAGAGATTTTTAATACAGAACTTCCTAGTATAGTAGAGATTGAAGGCAAATTTTTTGAGTGTTTTTGGTCTCCTATGAAGATAAATTTACCTTTTAGTGTGTATTTGGATAAATTTCAAATAGATCGCTATCCTGGATCAAATCCG
>JAGAZK010000016.1 GCA_017940085.1 Campylobacter sp. | reverse complement strand
CAAGAGATAAATTTGAAGCATTTAAATTTAGTTTATTGCTACTCATATCTACTTTCGCACTTCCGCCAAGTCCGTTTAGAGTGGCGTTTGCGTTATACAATGCGTTGTTTTCTATTTTGGCTGTGGCATCTAGTTTGATTCCACTTTTAATTTGATTGCCAAATAATTTTTTAAGGCTTGTTATATCGATTCTCACATCAGCCAAACCGCTTTGTGCTTTAAGATCATAATTTGCATTTATTTTGCCAGTTTTTATAAAATCAGCCCCAATTTGAGAATCAACAGAAGCTTTTGAATCATTTAGAGCCAAATTTGCTTTCAAACTAAAAGGAATATCAGCACTTGATTTTCCACCAAAATCTTCATTTAGGATTTTGCTATCAAATTTAGCATTTGTAAATTCCAAATTTGCATTTCCTGCAATTTTGTCCATATTGTCTAGATTCGATATATTTGCGACTCCATTTATTCCACCTTTTAATAAAGGTTTCATTTGGACAAAAGACAAAATTTGATCTAGTTTTATATTGTTGATTTTCGCATCTAGTTGATTATTGCTTAATTTTGAGCTTATACTTCCTCCAAGCCCGTTTAGAGTGGCATTTAAAACTTCTAAAGCATTGTTTTTCATAGCTATATCGCCATTTAGTTTCAATGAACCACTAAGTTTTTGCCCAGTCAAACTCACAAATTTACTAAGATCGCTTATATCTAACGAAAAATCACTGTTTAAATCGCTATTATTTAGATCATACGAAGTTTTTTTCGCTCCAGCTGTAAAAAGCGAAGAAGTCAAATTTGTATTTGCAAAAATTTTATTATTTTGTGCGTTTATATCGCTATTTAGTATAATATCTGCTTTGGCTGGTAAAGCTATATCAAAATCATTTTTAATATTTTCAAAATTTGGAATTATTTTATTTGTCCAAATTTTCGCAGTGCCAAAAAGCTCGTTATTTTTGCTATTCATATCAGCAATGATATTTAATCTACCATCTAAATACGGCTTTTTCATCGCTATCATGCTAAGGTCGTTTAAATTTATTTGTTTGCTATCTATTTTGATTTGAGCTGGGCTAAAATCTTTTAAAACAACGCTAAATTTAGCATTAGAGCCTACAAGTTTGCCACCACCTTCTACAGCAAAATCTTTTAATTTTCCTTTTGCGTATCCATTAATATCTAAATCTATTTTATTTTGTTCAAATTCTTTCGCATTTATGGAGTAGTTTATGTCAAATGCTTGTGAAAACAAAGAATAATTTCCAATCAAATCTGCTGAAATTTCGTTGTTTATTTTGGATTTTATATCCAAAGCACTAAATCCAACTCTAAATTTGTCAAATTTAAATTCATAGCCGATTTTTTGTGTGATTATATCTTGTGCGTATGAAGCTATAATTTTATTTCCAAAAGGGCTTAGAGCTACTGCAATTACAATCAAAACAAGGACAACAATGCCCAAAATACAAAATAATAGTGTTTTTAGAAATTTTTTCACGATATTTCCTATATTTAATTATTGATGAAATGTGTATTTTACACTAAATTAATTAAATTTTTTTGAAATATTTGCATTTTTTGACAAAATTTTTTAAAAATTTAATGGTATTTAAAATTTTAATAATTATTAATAATTTAAATTATATATAACTTGAGCCAATACGACTAAATATTTATGATAAAATTAACTTCAATCTCTTGACTTTTGATATAAATTGTGATATATTTTCATCACTCAAAAGGTTAGAGTGCTAACTCATAAATCAAAAATACAAAAATTTGAAAGGAAAAAAATGAAATTTCAACCACTTGGAAAACGCGTTTTAATCGAACGCGAAGAAGAAACAAACAAAACCGCTTCTGGCATTATCATACCTGATAACGCTTCAAAAGAAAAGCCATCAACTGGCAAAATCGTGGAAGTTGGAAATGAGTGCGAAGGTGTCAAAAAAGGCGATATAGTTGCGTTTGCTAAATACGCAGGAAGTGAATTAAATTTAGATGATAAAAAATATCTCATCTTAAATTTAGAAGATGTTTTGGGAATTATCAAAAAATAAGGAGTAAAAAATGGCAAAAGAAATAATTTTTTCAGATGATGCAAGAAATCAGCTTTATAGCGGTGTGCGAAAACTAAATGATGCAGTAAAAGTTACAATGGGACCAAAAGGCAGAAATGTCCTTATCCAAAAAAGTTTTGGTGCTCCAGCTATCACAAAAGACGGCGTAAGTGTGGCAAAAGAAATCGAGCTTAAAGATACTATTGAAAATATGGGTGCAAGTTTGGTTAGAGAAGTTGCAAGCAAAACAAATGATCAAGCTGGAGACGGCACTACGACAGCTACTGTTTTGGCTCACGCTATTTTCAAAGAAGGTCTTAGAAATATAACTGCAGGTGCAAATCCAATTGAAGTCAAAAGAGGTATGGATAAATTTGCAGGTGCTGTAATAGAAGAGCTAAAAAAAGCTTCTAAAAAAATCAATGGCAAAAAAGAAATTGCCCAAGTTGCGACTATTTCAGCCAACAATGATAGCTCTGTAGGTGATTTGATCGCTGAAGCTATGGAAAAAGTCGGCAAAGACGGCGTTATCACGGTTGAAGAAGCAAAATCAATCAACGATGAATTGAGCGTAGTTGAAGGTATGCAATTTGACCGCGGTTATCTAAGTCCGTATTTCATCACAAATGCGGAAAAAATGCAAGTAGAATTAAACAATGCTTTAATCTTACTTTTTGATAAAAAAATCACAAATTTAAAAGATTTGCTTCCTGTTTTAGAACAAGTCCAAAAAACAGGCAAACCGCTTTTAATCATAGCTGAAGACATCGAAGGCGAAGCTTTGGCGACTTTAGTTGTAAATAAACTTCGTGGCGTGCTAAATATCTCAGCTGTCAAAGCCCCTGGATTTGGCGATAGAAGAAAAGCAATGCTTGAAGATATTGCGATTTTAACTGGCGGTTCAGTTGTAAGCGAAGAGCTTGGACGCACACTAGAAAGTGCTAGTTTGGAAGATCTTGGTAAAGCCGAAAAAATCATCATTGACAAAGACAATACCACAATCGTAAATGGTGGTGGCACTAAAAAAGATATTCAAGCAAGAACAACTCAAATCACAGCACAAATAGCAGAAACTACAAGCGATTATGACAAAGAAAAGTTACAAGAAAGATTAGCAAAATTAAGTGGCGGTGTGGCTGTTATCAAAGTAGGAGCAGCGACTGAGACTGAAATGAAAGAGAAAAAAGATAGAGTTGATGATGCTCTAAATGCGACAAAAGCAGCTGTTGAAGAAGGTATTGTAATTGGCGGCGGTGCAGCTATAATCAAAGCTGGTAAAAAAGTAAAACTTAGCCTAAAAGGCGATGAATTAATCGGTGCTGATATAGTCAAAAGAGCACTTTTCGCACCACTTCGCCAAATCGCTGAAAACGCTGGATTTGACGCAGGTGTCGTAGCAAACGCTGTAGAAAGCTCAAACAATGCAAATGAAGGTTTTAACGCAGTTAGCGGTGAATATGTAGATATGTTTAAGGCTGGTATCATTGACCCTGTAAAAGTCGAGAGAATCGCACTTCAAAATGCTGTTAGTGTTTCTAGTTTGCTTTTAACTACAGAAGCCACAGTTAGCGAAATCAAAGAAGATAAACCTGCAATGCCAGCGATGCCAGATATGGGCGGAATGGGTGGCATGGGCGGAATGATGTAGTTTTTATTTCGTCTTTTAAGTGCTTTTGCAACTTGTTCGTGTTCGCTACATTGCGACACACGAACAAATGTGTTTCATTTACTCATACTCACAACTTACAAAATCATCTTAAAATACTTTAAAAATACTTTTCGCTTCGTCTTTTGGCAAATTTGATAGAGTTCGTAAAAGCTCTCTCGATGAACTTTTTTGTTCTATGTAACGCAAAAAAATATCTAAAAATTTTAGCTTAATAAAATTTCACATTTTTTTACAAATTTTGTTATATAATTCTGCGTTTGTATTTTTAAGGACAAAAATGACAACTACTCATCTTGGCAAATGGCACCGCCGTTTATACAAAACGCGTTATTACGCAAAACACGCTTATTTAAATTTTTTGCCATACGAAATGATTGCCAAATCATTAGATGATATTATTTGCGAATACAATAGACTTCCAAAAGAAAAACAACATCAAATCCAAAAACGCGTTGATTATTATAACAAATTAAGCGTCAGTGCCCAAATTTCGCAAAATTTAGCTTTTGTTGGCAAATTTAAAAACAACCACGCTTCGGCTTATTATTATGATATTGCTCAGTGGTTGCGTTATTTTCCAAAAAATACGCCGTTTTCATATCTTTTTGGCGATATTAGCACTGTTCCTGCTGAACCAACGCTCCTAAAAAGCCGTCCTATCGTGCAAAACAATCAAAATTCAGTTATTTTGAAATTAGACAGCGTTCGACATTTTTACACTTTAAAAGACCGCCAAAGCTTTGCTGATAAAAAGCCTATGCTTCTTTGGCGTGGTGCAGCTCACCAACCGCATCGCTTGGCATTTTTGCAAAAATTTACTAATCACCCAAAATGCGATGTCAAATGTATCCATAAAAAAATCGATTGGAAAAGAGTATCACGGCGATTTTATGAGCATTTCTGAGCAATTAAAATACAAATTTATCCTAAGTATCGAAGGCAACGAAGTCGCTACCAATACAAAATGGATTATGGCGAGTAATTCGTTGTGTTTTATGACTATGCCTAGATTTGAGACTTGGCTAATGGAAGGTTTATTAAAGCCTGAAATTCATTTCGTGCATTTACAAGATGATTATTCTGATTTAGATGAAAAATTAGCATTTTATAGCACTCACGAAGACGCCGCCCAAAAAATCATCACTAATGCAAACCGCTGGATGAGCCAATTTTTTGACGAAAAACAAGAGCTTATAACTTCTATTTTGGTAATGAAAAAGTATTTTGAATATACTATGAAAAATATTTAGATATTTAGATTGTACAAATTAAACTGCATTTATAAGTGATTTACAACGCCATTTGGCTAAATAAAGAACTCGCCAAAGATATGCAAAAAATCGCAAAAAAGATTTTAAAAAATAATTAGTTTAAAAACTTTAAAATTCGCTCTTAAATACCAAATTTTAAAGCTTTTAAAACATAAATTTAATATAATTAAAAAATTTGTTTTCAAAGGCTATGATATGACCGAAGAAGATGTAAAACTAAAACTCATTACACCAAGCTTACAAAAATCAGGCTGGAATATAGATAATCAAATTAATATGGAATTTAGAGTTAGTAAAAATTACTATTTCACGGACGGACGAATTTTATTTAAAGGCGATAAAATCGAACGGGGAAGCAGAAAAAGAGCCGATTATTTGCTCTCATATCAAAGCGGTTTTCCTTTGGCTATCATTGAAGCAAAAGACGACAATCACGAGCTTGGCGACGGATTAGAACAAGCTATGGCGTATGCAAAAGCATTAAATGTTAAATTTGCCTATTCTAGCAACGGAAGCGGTTTTTTGGAGTATGATTTTTTCACAGGTTTTACAACAGAGCTTAAAATCGATGAATTTCCGACCCCACAAGAGCTTTTTGAACGATACACTTTAAATAAAAAATTTTCAAAAGACGGCATAAATTTGATTACTAGCAAATTTAATTTAGAACGCAAAACACCTAGATATTATCAAATAAATGCCGTAAATAATGTCCTTGAAGCTATTGCAAAAGGGCAAAAACGCCTTTTGCTTGTTATGGCGACAGGCACAGGCAAAACTTTTACCGCTTCGCAGATTGCTTATAGATTATTAAATGCTAAAAAGGCAAAGCGCATTTTATATCTAGCCGATAGAAACAATCTAATCGAACAAACCAAAAAAGGTGATTTCAAAGATTTTAAAGGTGCAACGACGATTAAGGGTAAAAAATTTGACCCGGCATTTTCGATATATTTTGGAATTTATCAACAATTTGTAGAAATTAAAAATGAAGACGAATTTAACGAATATATCGCCAAAAATCCAAATAAAAAAGATTTGGTTAAAATCCAAATTGATGAAAAAACGGGCGAAAAAGAGTTTATTATAGAACATTACAAAGAATTTGACAAAGATTTTTTTGACACTATTTTTGTAGATGAGTGTCATCGTGGCTCACGAAAAGCAAACTCAGCTTGGCGGAAAATTTTAGAATATTTTGATAATGCCGTGCAAATCGGTATGACCGCCACACCAAAAGACGATGAAACAGGCTCAAATTTAGAGTATTTTGGAAATCCTGTTTATACATATTCGCTAAATCAAGGCATCGATGACGGCTTTTTAGCACCATATAAGGTTATCAAATACGGCACAAATTTAGACAATCTCGGCTATCGCCCCGAGAGTGGCAAAACCGATAAAAGCGGAAATTTGGTTGAAGATAGAGTTTATACTACTGCTGATTTTAATCGCATTATTAGCATTGATGAAAGAAATCAACTTGTCGCAAAAGTTATCAGTGATTTTTTGAAATATCGCCTTGAAGATAGATTTGCTAGAACTATCGTTTTTTGCGATGACCAAGAAGAAGCTAGAAAAATGCGTGATTGTCTGCGAAATGAAAATGCTGATTTGCAGACTAAATTTGATGATAATTATGTCGTTCGGATTACTAGCAATGAAGAAAATTCAGCCATAAATTTAGAAAAATTTTCTTCGAGTGCTTTACGAAACGAAATGCCTATCATCGCTACAACTTCGCATTTAATGCGAACAGGAGCAGATACAAAGCTAACCAAAGTCATAGTTTTTAACTGCTCTGTTGGTTCTATCAGTGAATTTAAGCAAATGATAGGGCGTGGCACTCGCATAGATGAAGATAACGGCAAAACATATTTTACGATTTTGGATTTTAAAGGCGTTACCGATTTATTTGCCGACCCTGAATTTGACGGAGAGCCACAAGCCGTAGATGAAAAAACTCCATTTCCAAAGCAAAAACGAAAACCAAATTTAGAGCCTTCGCAGAGAAAAATTAACATTAACGGCGTTGAAGTTACTATGGATACCGAAATGGAGCAAGTTTTAGGTAGCGACGGAAAATTGATATATTCAAATTTTACCGATTGCACAAGGCAAACTTTGCTTGGTCGTTAT